>JALSNT010000519.1 GCA_026986885.1 Desulfobulbaceae bacterium | reverse complement strand
GACGGGCCTGGCGTTCGTGTCCCTGCTTGAGTCTGATCTCCGCCAGTTGCGACCAGAGATAACCGTTCTTGGGAGCGATACGCAGTCCACGCTCAATGGCCTGGGCCGCTGCATCCGGCCGACCGGATTTCAGCAGGGCCGTTGCCCTGGTCCGAATTTTTTCGACGAGAGGATTGATCTTGACAGGGCGTGCCTGCGCTGCGGGTGCCATGGTATCCTGCTCCCTTTGCCCGGGCGCCGAAGCCTTATGATACGGGGTGGCGACAGGATAGCGGGGAGCGCAGCCGTTGGCGATAAGCAGGATCAGCAGCAGGGTTGGGGGATAAAGCAGTGATAGTTTCAT
Organism: Desulfobulbaceae bacterium; assembly: GCA_026986885.1. The sequence goes on along the minus strand of JALSNT010000519.1, from coordinate 8,012 downwards.
TGGAAAATCCGTAAAAGTTGTCGGAGCCGTTGTTCCAGTGTCGGTTTTCCGGCGTTTGTCTCCCTTTTTTCGTGTCGCTTCGCCTGTCGGTAGTTTACAGCCGCAGGACAGGTGGTAACCGGCGGCAGCAGGCCGCCGCGAATAAAGGGAATGAGTTCGCCCTGCCTGCATTGATCGGCAAAGAGGCGGCCGTTTTTGACATCGGAAAAATACAGGTCGATTCCTGCCGGCGGCTGCAGATCAAGTGGTGTTGTTGTTATATGCTTCATCAGGTCGGCCCAGACACGCAGGGCCCCGCTTGCGCCGGTGAGTCCGGTTGACTTGTTGTCATCACGGCCGATCCAGCTCACCGCCACCTGGGAATTGGAAAAACCGGCAAACCAGGAGTCACGCAAATCATTGGTGGTGCCGGTTTTACCGGCTACCTTTAAAGTCGGGGGCAGGAGGTGTTGCAATGATCCGGCCGTTCCGGTTTTTGTGATTTCATGCAGCACGGTGTTGATGCAGAACACCGGTGCCGGCTTTGCCGCCTGCTCCACGGTGAGAGGATACCGCTGCAGCAGCCTGTTTTCCTGGTCCATGACGGCAAGAATGGTGCGCAGGGGGCTTTGATAGCCGCCGGCGGCAAGGGTCTGGTACATCTGTAATACCTGCACGGGTGCCAGATCAAGGGCGCCCAGCAGTAATGCCGGATAGGGTGATATTTCCCCGTTAATTCCCAGCTTATGCAGGGTGCCGATAACCGTATTCAGACCAAGGTTCATGCCGAGCCGTACGGTCGGCACGTTCATGGAGTGTATCAGCGCCTCCCGGAGCGTGACCGGGCCATGAAAATGTTTATCATAGTTTTCCGGTTGCCAGTTACCGTTTTCCACAGGAATGGAGAGCGGAGCATCGTCAAGCATGGTCAGCAGGTTATATTTGTCCGGTCGGTCCAGCGCACTCAGATAGATGCCGGGCTTGATGACCGAGCCGACAGGCCGCTGCATGTCAAGGGCCCTGTTGAAACCTGCCCGGCCGGAACGGCGGTCGCCGACCACTGCCTGAACCTCTCCTTGATCCACGGAACAGACGACCACGGCACCTTGCAGGCTGTCCGGTGCCATTTTACGCTCATGCTCGATGGCTGCAAGTATTTGTGCCAGGCTGTCTTCAGCCTGCTGCTGAATGATGGGATCCAGGGTGGTAAAGATAAAAAGCCCTTCACTTTTCAGGTCTTCGTCCCGGTAATCCCGGGTCAGCTGTCTGCGAACCAGTTCGATAAAGGCGGGATACCGGGTGGTGGCCGCGGATTGTTTTTCTATGACACTTATGGGGAGCTTGCGGAACTGCTGTGCTGCCGCCGTCGGCAGCAGGCCGGCTTTTTCCGATGCGGCCAGGATAAAATCACGTCTTTTTTTCGCCCTTGCCGGGTGTTTTCGCGGGTCATAGAAAGAAGCACCCTTGGCCAGTCCGACCAGCATGGCTATCTGGCCTGCGGTTAACTCATTGATATTTCGTTTGAAGTAGAAGCGACTTGCCGTGGCAAAGCCGTGGACGGCATGGTTGCCGTTCTGCCCTAAATAGATTTCATTGATATAGGTTTCAAGTATTTCATCCTTTGAATAGTGATATTCAAGGAGCAGGGCCATCAGGGCCTCGTTTATTTTTCGTGTCAGGCTCTGCTCGCTGGTGAGGAAAAAATTTTTCACTAATTGCTGGGTCAGGGTGGAGCCGCCCTGAACGGTTTTGCCCGCTTTAATATTCGCCAGCAGTGCCCGCAGAATGGCCGTCGGCCTGACACCGATATGCTGATAAAATTTCCTGTCCTCTGTCAGCAGCAGCATTTTTATCAACAGGGGCGGTGTGTCGGCAAGATGAACGAGAATCCTGTCTTCGTTGTCGCCCGGGTAAATGGTGGCAATCTGCAGGGGTTCCAGGGCAAACAGCGGAATTTTCCGGCCCCGGTCATCAATAAACGCGCTTATTTGCCCGTCTTTGATGGAGAATTCCATCTTTTTATCCGCTCGCAAGCCGTCTGTGAAGTGGAAGGCCCGGGCATGGATACCGATGTGGGCGCCGTCTGTTCGGTATGTTCCCGGTGTGTCCAGGTTGTCGTCCCGTCTGTAACCAAGGAGGTTCAACTCCCGCAACATCTGGGTTTTCAATATTTTTTTCCCTGGATACAGTTCCAGCGGCCGGGCATATATCCGTGCCGGCAGTTCCCATCGTCTCCCCTCAAAGCGGGTGGTTATTTCCTGATCCAGCCGCTGTACCGTTTGCCACAGGACAAATGAACCTGTTGCGCAAAGGAGCAGCAGCAACAGGAGCAGCAAACGTTTTATGGACAATGAAAAAAGTTTCATGGACAACGAAAAAGCGATTGTTTGATTTTTGCCTCTCTTTAGTGTTTGTTACCAGTATCCGGACTCAAGGTCAACCGGTTGGGGGGGCAGCATCGGCGCATTATTATTTTTTAACCTTTGCGGTCTGAAAGGAATCTGAAGAGCAGCAGGCATGGAAATAGTTATTTTTGATATGGACGGCACCCTGGTTGACTCCGGGCATGATATTACCACTTCGGTGAACCATGTGCGGAAATGCGTATATGGTTTAGGCCCCCTGTCCGTGGAATATGTTGTAGAGGCGATTAACCGGGACCAGCGCAATCTGGCCCTGCTTTTCTATGAGACCCCGCTCTATGAACCCGAGGCCCGGAGAGAATTTGAATGTCACTATCATCACCAGTGTATCCGTACCCCACGTTTGTATGAGGGTATTTCCGAGTTGCTTGATGCCCTCGCCCGCAGGAAGAGCAGACTCAGCGTGGCCACCAACGCCCCGGCGCGTTTTGCCGGTCGAATGATGGCCCATCTCGCTCTTGAGCCGTTTTTTGACCGGATCATCGGCAGCGAGGATGTGGCCAGATCCAAGCCGCATCCGGACATGCTGCTCGCCTTGCTTGATGGTTATGGATATACTCCCGGCCGGGATCGGGCATTGATGGTCGGTGATAACGGCAAGGATATGGAGGCCGCCCGGCTGGCCGGTATCCCTGGGGCATTTGCCACCTGGGGGTTCAGCCGGGAGGGGAAGGGTGATGTCACCCTGTCCCGGCCGGATGAAATTTTGGATGTGCTGGCGGGCCGGGGATCTTTATTTAATCTGAAGCTGAATTGAGTTATTCGTGCCTAAATTGAGCGTTTCATGCTTAAGCAGGCAGAGTGACGATGTCTTTTGTCTCCATCCGATCCGTGCGCAGCTGGTTGGCTGGAGACTGGGGGTCGGGATAGCCTATGGAGATACCCAAAACCAGCCGCTTGTCTTCTGCGATGCCTAAAAAATCTTTGACCTGCGGCGCATAATCGGTGAGAAATGCCTGGGGAACGGTGCCAAGTCCTTTGGCCCGGGCGGCTAACATCAGGCTCTGGGCAAACAGACCGAGATCAAACAGAGACCATTGGCTCAGAGATGCGTTCTGAAAGAGAAAAATGCCATGCGGCGCCTTATAGAACCGGAAGTTGGCCTTTTTGGCGGCAACGATGATCTTGGGGTCGTTCAGGTCCAGGCCGGTGGCCTCTTTTCTGCTTGCATAAAGATGGTCGATGTTGGCCTGCTCTCTTTGGGGCCATGATTCCGGGGCGGCCAGGTCGGGCTTGGGTTCCACCCCCTGTGCAAGCAGGTCCAGCAGTAGGGCGGACAGGTCGTCCTTCTTTTTCCCCGAGAGGATCACCACCTCCCATGGCTGACTGTTTTTATACGACGGACTCCATTTGGCAATATCAATAATTTCGGTAAGGAGTTCCTCCGGTACCGGATCTTCCGTAAAACCCCGGACACTCATTCTGCTTTTAATGCATGTGGCTGCGTCCATATTTTCTCCATGTATTTTTTATATCTGTTTGATTTCCTGCAGTAAAATTTTTAATGGTACTTTAAAATCGTAATGTAGTGAGTAGGCACGGAGCTGTCAATACTCAATAGACAATTAAAAATTATTCTTAAAAACAATTTTTTCTTGACAGGGGTCAACGGATAGGTTTTATTAACAGTTAAGAATAAATCTTATTTACGCACCCATGGCTGACCAACAAAAAATCATGGCCCATTTTGAGGCGACCTGCCGGGCACAGGGGTTGAAACTGACCCACCAGCGATTGGAAATATATCGCAGGTTAGTGGAATCAACAGAACATCCGTCTGCTGAAACCCTGCATACAATGCTTGCCGACAGCATGCCGACTCTTTCCCTGGACACCGTCTATCGTACTCTGGCTACCTTTGAGGAGTTGGGTCTGGTTAAAAGGGTGGAGACCATGTCCAGTCAGGCACGGTTTGAAGCGGTTATTGAGCAGCATCACCATTTTTTCTGTGATCGCTGCGGACAACTCATAGACTTTCACTGGCAGTCTTTTGACGGTATGAGGCTGCCCGACGAATTGCAGGGAGTCGGAGAGATCCGGGATAAAAATGTGGTTGTTCATGGAGTGTGTGCCGATTGTCTCAACGCCGGTGGTCAGGGCGATGTCGGATAAAATAGCGGTTATATTGGTTTAAGAAGAGCCTGAAATCAGGTTGTTTTTTTTTGCCTTCAAGATAAGAACTATTCTGATATAAAATATTTACCTAATTAGGTATTGATTGGATGATGGTCGGCGGGTAGTTCTGCAATCTGAGGCGCTGGAAACAGCTATCGCATTATGTGCGGAGAATAGCCCGCGGAATGGACGGTACTAATGACAGGAGAAAAAAACATGAGTGAACAAAATGGATGCCCGGTAACCGGACATGGAAAATCGCATGCAGCGGCGAGCGGCACAACAAATCGGGACTGGTGGCCAAAGCAGTTGAACCTGAAAATTCTGCATCAAAATTCTTCTATGATCAATCCCCTCGGCAAGGAGTTCAACTACGCCGAGGAATTTAAAAAACTTGATCTGGATGGACTGAAAAAGGACCTGTATGAACTGATGACCGATTCCCAGGACTGGTGGCCGGCCGATTTCGGTCACTACGGGGGGCTCTTTATTCGGATGGCCTGGCATAGTGCGGGCACATACCGAATGGGCGACGGCCGGGGTGGAGCCGGTTCCGGTAATCAGCGGCTGGCGCCTTTAAACAGCTGGCCTGATAACGTGAATCTTGATAAGGCCCGTCGGCTGCTCTGGCCGATTAAGCAAAAATACGGCAACAGGATTTCCTGGGCCGATCTTATGATTTTAGCCGGTAATTGCGCCCTTGAGTCGATGGGTTTGCAGACATTTGGTTTCGGAGGTGGTCGTGAGGATATCTGGGAGCCGGAAGAGGATACTTACTGGGGCAGCGAGAGTGAGTGGCTTGCCGACAGGCGGTATTCCGAGGAGCGTAAACTGGAAAATCCACTGGCTGCCGTGCAGATGGGGCTTATTTATGTGAATCCCGAAGGACCGAACGGGGAGCCGGATGCTGTTGCCTCGGCCCGGGATGTCCGGCAGACCTTTGCCCGTATGGCCATGAATGACGAGGAAACAGTTGCCCTGATTGCCGGGGGCCACACCTTTGGTAAATGTCATGGTGCCGGCGACCCTTCCCTGGTCGGTCCCGAGCCCGAAGCCGCGCCCATTGAACAGCAGGGGCTTGGCTGGAAAAGCAGTTATAAGAGCGGCAAGGGTGATGACACTATCAGCAGTGGTATCGAAGGCGCCTGGACACCACAGCCGACCAGGTGGGACATGGGCTATTTTGATATGCTTTTTGGCTATGACTGGAATCTGGTAAAGAGTCCGGCCGGTGCCTACCAGTGGGTTCCGGTCTCTCCGGATGATAAGGATCTGGCGCCGGCGGCCCATGATTCAACGAAAAAGGTGACAACCATCATGACCACTGCCGATCTTGCTTTGCGAATGGACCCTGCCTACAAGAAGATTGCCAAGCGGTTTCACGCCAACCCCGATGAGTTTGCCGATGCCTTTGCCCGGGCCTGGTTCAAACTGACCCATCGCGACATGGGGCCGCGCTCCCGCTATCTTGGTCCTGAGGTCCCGGCAGAGGAACTGGTCTGGCAGGACCCGGTGCCAGTGGCCGATCATCCATTGATTGACGATGCCGATATCAACGGGCTCAAGGAAAAAATCCTTGCAACCGGGCTGAGTGTGTCTGAACTGGCAGGCACGGCCTGGGCGTCGGCTTCAACGTTTCGTGGATCCGACAAGCGTGGCGGGGCAAACGGGGCCCGTATTCGTCTGGCGCCGCAAAAGGACTGGCCGGTCAACCAGCCGGAGCAGCTGGCAAAGGTTCTGCAAACACTTGCATCCATTCAGCAGGAGTTTAATGCGGCCCAGACAGACAATAAGCAGGTCTCGCTGGCCGATTTGATTGTGCTGGCCGGTTGCGCGGCCATTGAGCAGGCTGCCGAAAAGGGTGGCCACCAGGTAAAGGTTCCTTTTACACCGGGGCGGACCGATGCTTTACCGGAGCAGACGGATGTTGTTTCCTTTTCCGTGCTTGAGCCGGTGGCCGACGGTTTTCGCAATTATATGAAGGATAGATACAGGGTATCCGCCGAGGAACTTCTTCTTGACCGGGCACAACTGTTGACCTTGACGGCGCCGGAAATGACGGTTCTGTTGGGCGGCCTGCGGGTCCTGAATATCAATGTCGGCAGCTCGCCCCATGGCGTGTTCACCTCAAGACCAGGCACCCTGTCCAATGATTTTTTTGTTAATCTGCTTGATATGGAGACAACCTGGCAGCCGGTCGGGGAGGATGAAGAGTTGTTCGAGGGACGCGATCGCAATACCGGTGATCTGCGATGGACCGGCACCCGGGTCGATCTGATTTTCGGATCAAACTCCCAGTTGCGGGCCCAGGCAGAGGTTTACGGTTGTAACGATGAGCAGAGCCTTGACAAGTTTTACCGCGATTTTGTCGCGGCCTGGGATAAGGTCATGAACCTTGATCGTTTTGATCTGCGCTGATTGCCGCGGAAGACGACAGAAAAAAATTGCGCACGGCAGTGAGAGGATATACTATAAAAACAGGATTTTTTTGTTGTAGGGAAAAGGATTAAGAGAATATCCTCTCTTTATTGGTTCGGAATCAGCAGAGAAAACAGTTTTGCTTTTTCCGGGCCGGAACAACGGGAACCTGTGTCGGTCAGCCAGGGCGGGCGCGGTTTCTTGAATATTACAGGAGGTTATATATGACAGAGGAGGCAGGTGTTGGTTGTGCCCGACCCACCGGCGGGCCGGTAGGAGAAGAAAGTGTAGTCGAAAAACAAGCTGATCAGGATATTGTAAAGGAGGAACAGACAATGATTAAGGTAGGACAAAAAGCCCCGGATTTTACGGCGCCGGGATACCAGAAAGGTGAGTTCATCAATGTTAAACTGTCCGATTATATCGGCAAATGGGTGGTGCTCTGTTTTTATCCAGGTGATTTTACCTTTGTCTGAGCTACCGAGATTTCAGCGGTCGCTGAAAAATATCCTGAGTTTCAGAAACTTGGCGTTGAAGTATTGTCCATGAGTATCGATTCCATGTTTGTTCACAAGATGTGGGATGATGATGAACTTGGGAAGATGGTGGATGGCGGAGTCCCTTTTCCCATGCTCTCCGATGCCGGCGGTAAAGTTGGCGCTGTTTATGGTGTTTATGATGAGGATGCCGGTGTTGAGACCCGGGGACGTTTTATCATTGATCCCGATGGCGTCATCCAGGGCTATGAAGTGCTGACCCCGCCGGTGGGACGAAATGTTAATGAATCTCTGCGGCAGATTCAGGCGTTTCAGCATGTACGTGAGTCCGGCGGCACCGAGGCCACGCCGTCTGGTTGGAAACCGGGCAAAAAAACCTTGAAGCCTGGCCCCGCCCTGGTCGGCAAGGTATGGCAGGAGTGGCAGACCAAACAGGCTTTTGACGAGTAAAGAGCAGGAGATTTGAAAAAATTCAATCAATTCAGGAAAAAATAATCACAAGAGAGGATAGACCCATGGTAAGTTTGCAGGGAAGTCAGACAGAAAAAAATATTTTGACCGCGTTTTGCGGCGAATCACA
>JALSNT010000518.1 GCA_026986885.1 Desulfobulbaceae bacterium | reverse complement strand
CCATTGTTATCCCCTGTACCGCCAAGGCCGTACTTCCGCTCATAGCCCCGTGGGGTGATCATCTTATCCTGAAAAACAAAGGTCATGGAATTGCCGATAATCACCGTGGACTGCATACCGATCTCCACAGCAAGCATTGCGTCAAGGCTGGTAAGGCATACGGTTTCATGGGCGCGGGTGGCGCCGGTGACAATACCCACCGGAGTATCTGGTTTTCTGTATTCAAGCATGATCTCCCGGGCCCGGACAATCTGGGTTGTGCGTTTTTTTGATTTGGGATTATAAATCACGGTGACAAAATCAGCCATGGCCGCAGCCTGCAAGCGTTTTTCGATGACCTGCCAGGGAGTCATCAGATCGGAAAGACTGACAGCGGCAAAATCATGCATCAGCGGTGCCCCCAGAATAGCGGCGCAACTATTAAGCGCCGCAATACCGGGAATAATTTCAACCCGGCTTGGGCTGCCGGTTTCACGAACCAGTTCATACACCAGACCAGCCATGGCATAGATACCGGGATCACCGCCGCAGACAAGGGCGACCATGCCGCCGGCATCGGCTAGGGCCAGCGCTTTGCGACAGCGGTCGATTTCCTGCATCATGGCCGAGGAAATAACTTCCTGTCCGGGCCGGATATAATCGGTTACCAGGTCAAGATAGGTTTTATAGCCTATTATAATATCGGCGCTCTCAATGGCCAACCGCGCCCTGGGCGTGATGAGGTCCGCAGCTCCCGGTCCGGTGCCGACCACGGCCAGAGTCCCGGCCTGTTGTTGCGTTTCCTTCATTATTTCTTGTACCGTTTAGTGGTTTAACTCCTGCCATATAAAACAAATTTCTGACACATCGCAGGTCTGCTTGAGGGCAACGAAAGCGGACAGTTATCCGGCACACCAATGTCTGCTTTCGTTGCACTCAAGCAGACCTGCATCCTCCACGACTTAAGGATTATGGGCAGAGCCAGCCGTAGAAGCCACCGGATGAACACGAATATAAAAAAAGCAAAAATAAATGCCTATGCGTGGCTGTCTTTCCAGGGATCCTGAATCTCAGCTATGGCCACGGTTACATTGGTCCATTTCATCTTTTTTACCAGTAACCGCCCACCGCCGCTTGCCAGCACGGCAGCCGGTTCGGCCACGCCCCTGGCCCCGGTGGCCTTCAACACAACCGCTGATGTCGACACCCCTTCAACCCCGTTTAACCGGTCACGATGGAAAAACTCGATGGGCAGCCTGTTCCTGCGACTAAACTCGAGCAGGCCCTGTTCATCACTCTTCAGGTCAATGGAGGCCAGACTCTTAATCGCCTGCCGGGCAAGGTTATTTTCCGCGCAGGCCTGTCGCAGGGCCGCCTCAATCTCCGCTGCCGGGGTATTGCGGTTACAACCAATCCCGGCAACCAGCGCCTGCGGATACAGCAGGCCGCCGCTGATCTCGAGATCGGTTGCAACGGAGATTACCAAATCAGCGTCTTCGGGCTGATCCTGCCGCTGTATCTCTGCGGGCAGTTTCGGCAGGGGATAAGCGCTGTACAGGGTCACCCAGCCCCGGTTGACCAGTTTTCCCATGGCGCGTGTCAGTCCTTTTTTGTCAGCAACAACAAGGCTCAAATCGCGCGCCCAAAGATCAAGGGCCACCTTTCCCTGCACATCGGATGCGGTGGTGATTACAGCCTGACCGCCTGTGATTGCAGCTACCTGACGGGCCAGTGTATTCCCACCACCAAGATGGCCGGACAGCAGGGAGACGGCATAATCGCCCTGCTCATCACAGACCACCACCGCCGGATCGCTGCGTTTATCCTTGAGAAGAGGCGCCAGGGTCCGCACCACGATGCCGGTGGCCATAATACAGATCAGGCCGTCATATCGGCGCCAGCATTGCTGCAGGGTTTGCTTAAGTCGACCGCGACAGAA
>JALSNT010000517.1 GCA_026986885.1 Desulfobulbaceae bacterium | reverse complement strand
GCGCTGAATGCTGACGATTTTTCCCTTGATCATATCCCTGGTTATCCGGCCGGCCTGTTTACCAAACGGCTGCCTGTACTCCGGGGCATCAATACCGTAGAGACGTATCTCATAGGTACGCCCGGCCCGTTTAACCAGGATAGAGTCTCCGTCCAGAACCCTGACCACCTTACCCTGCCAGGCAAACGCCTGACCGCACATAAGAAAAATAGTGACAACCACGCCCACAATCCTGTTCTTCATCTCCATACCCCTGTCCCTGTCTTGTCCTCAGCAATGATGAAATCGTACCTGAATCGAGCTTAATTCAGGTTGAATCATGCCGACACACAATATCAACCCACAATATAATAGATCAAAATTTCGACACTACATTAAAAAAATTGTCAATAAAATGACACGAAAAGAGAATGTCCCTTGTTTTCCACATAATTATTATGTTATACCATGAAGAAATTCATGGTAAAAAGAAGAATTGATGCCTTGATTTCCGTATCACCAGGTGTTACGGTTAAGTATGCGATGGTTAATGACCAAACAGTTTGCCAAGTGGGCAAAGAAACAAAAAATTCCCAAGAAATATTTGCTCAGCGCCTTGAAAGACTTACAAAAAGGTCATTATGACGCTAGATTGGGAGGATATTTATATAAAAAACGCATCAGGTTTCAAGGTAAAGGTAAAAGTGGAAGCGGTCGGAGTATAATCGTCTATAAAAAAGGTGCCCGGGCAATTTTCATTCACGGATTTGCAAAGAACGAAAAAACGAATATCTCCCAAAAAGAACTTTTGCTATTTAAAGAATTAGGCAAAATACTTCTGAATCTTCCAGGTAAATCAATCGATATTGCCTTAAAAAATGGTGATTTTATAGAGGTAGAATCATGAGAAAATCCATTGTAAAATCAGTGAAGAAAACAGTCCAAGATTTACATAAAAGTGGTTTGGTTGATGATATTACAATGAAAAATATCGAAAATCTTTGTTTGCCTGAAGTTCAAGATTTTCCCCCTGAAAAAATTGTTTCCATTCGCAAGAGATTCAGGCTTAGCCAAGCTGCTCTAGCCAGTATTTTTAATATCAGTCCATCCACAGTACAAAAATGGGAACAAGGCCATAAAAAGCCTGCCGGAGCATCCAGGAAACTATTGGACATCATGGAGCGGAAGGGTTTGGAGGCTCTTGTATAAATTGTTCAACATGCTGAAATTAAAAAATATAAACAATGATATCCACCTGACCCCTACCACCTGCGGTTCATCCGGCTTTATCATTGAATGGCATGTTCCGGGTAATCCAAACGCTCTCGGATGCTGGCCGGGGCAGGTGATACCGGTCGATAAAGTTGATGCAAGATGATTTATTTTTTTTGATTACCATCATTGTTCAGCAAAAAGGGATAGCGCCGCTAAAGCCGAAACAACAGATTGCCTGTTGCTTTATTTAAGCCTGAATGCATGTCGCTGCATTTCACAGGGAAGAGCGATGGTATCCCTGATTTCAGTCTGGCTGAGTTTCAGGGGTAATCAGATATTTTTTGTTTTGCCGGCAATCAAGACAAGATAGCATTCTCAACTCCTCAACAATGATCTGCGATGAATACTGACGACCTGTACAGGGAACTCAATGAACATGAAGAAAAAACCCGTGATTTCATGCTGACCCTTGCCCTGTTTGATGCCTTTAAAAGTGAAGAGCTTGATATCCTGGCCCGTCATATGAATTATTCGGAAATTATGCGCGGGGAGTACCTGTTTACCGAGGGGGACCAGGGAGACTACATGTGCTTTGTTGTCCGCGGACTCCTTGAAGTATTAAAAAAAACCATCCAGGGTGATTATCGCACCATTGCCCGCCTGGGCAAGGGAAGCACCATCGGCGAAATGTCTATTATCGACAAGTCGCCCCGTTCGGCTTCAATCATTGCCCGACAGCCGACCATTGTCCTCATTCTGACCAAAAAAGGCTTTGATCTCCTGGCCAACCGATACCCGGCCGTCAGCATAACCCTGCTGAAAAAAATCATGCGCCTGCTCAGCCTGAACATGCGACGTACATCCAGTAAATTAGCCGACCAGCTGCCCGCATAATTCCATGCAGAGACAGAGATCATTCCACGGAATCATCGGCCGGTGCCGGGCCATGCAGCAGCTCTTTGAGCTGATCGACAAGCTGGCCAGAGACGATTCAACCACGGTTCTTATCCAGGGAGAATCAGGCACCGGCAAGGAACTTGTTGCCAGGGCCATTCATCGCCACAGCCCGAGAAAAGGAAAAAACTTCGTTCCGATCAACTGTGCGGCAATACCGGAAGACCTGTTGGAAAGCGAGCTGTTCGGCTACAGTAAAGGAGCCTTTACCGGCGCAACCAGCGCCAAAATCGGCAGAATTGAATATGCCGACGGCGGCTCTCTGTTTCTTGATGAAATCGGCGACATGAAACCATCACTCCAGGCCAAATTACTGCGTGTTCTCCAGGAGCGCGAGTTTGAACCGGTCGGCGGACTCAAGCCGATTCCGGTTGACGTCCGGGTCATTGCCGCCACCCATCGTAACCTTGAACGGATGGTGGAAGAAGGAGAGTTTCGCGAAGATCTCTATTACCGGCTCTGCGTTATTCCGGTCAACATTCCTCCCCTGCGCAACCGTCTGGAGGACATTCCGCACCTGATTAAACATTTTATACAAACCGGCGGCAGTCAACGAAAAAAAATGATCACCGGTTTTGACCAGGCAGCCATGCAGGCATTACGTTCCTGTTTCTGGAAAGGCAATGTACGGGAACTGGAAAATCTGATTCAACACATGTCCATTCTGCATGGAGGGAAACAAGTTCATTTTAATGACCTGCCCGATAAATACCGGGGAGAAATCATCGCCCCTGAATCCGGCACTGCTCAAGCGGTTCAATCGGCGGATGTATCCGTTCCCGAACAGTTGCTGCTGTTTTCAAATGATACGGCGGACACCGGCAATATATGGGATGACAACGGGGTCGATTTTAAAGGTCTGGTCAACGAATTCGAAACCAGGCTTATTATCAAGGCGTTGCAGGCAACCGCCGGCAATAAAAAAGAGGCCGCTCGTCTGCTTAATCTCAAACGAACAACCCTGCTTGAAAAAATAAAGAAAAAAGAATTGCAGTGGGACGATTAAACGTTGCCTGTTTATGCACGTCCAGCCTGTTCATCCTGTTCAGGCCGCTTTCCGCACCAGATTATTTTTTAGTTTTTCGGTAATATCCTCTGCAGATGCCGGGGTTATCAGGATATCAGTCGCTCCATATTTCACAGCTTTAAGTACGGTTGTTCTCGTCCAGGCAGGACCAGCCGCAATCAACGGAACCTGCAGGCCGGAACCGGCAAGCTTGATAGCCATACCGAACCCCTGTTCATTGACTTCCTTCATGACAAGAAACACCAGACTGATGCGGGAAGAAAGGTAATCGGCAACTCCATCGCGATAATGCAATATTCGTGCTCCATATCCCTGATCGGCAAGAAAAGTACCAATGGAAGCGGCTTCGGCATCATCATCGGTGAAGATCAGTATATCGGCACCGCTGCCCTCAGCAGTAACAGCTGAGCCGCTACCGGTGGCCGCCGCTTCCCCGGCTGCAGGAGAGATTGCCGACTGACCGGCGGCCGGGGCTGGTGTTCCTTGTTCATTGCTGCTGTCCCGACCAACCGGAGACGTGGCGGCTGCTGTGTCTTCCTGCGGCGTATCCTTAACGGCAAGTGCTTCCAGATCAAAAAGAGCAGCCGGAAACGCCATCTGCAGGCGACCTAATTCCTGATCATTATAGTGAAGAGTCCCGGCATTAAGATAGTAGATTGCCCGGGGAATGACCTCATCGGAATCGGGATCAATCTTGATGGGAATAACGGTTTCAAGCGCGGTTTTTACAAATCCCAGGGATTTGCGATATTGTTCCTCAAAGACCGCCGTATAAACACCGGCGATGATATTAGCAATCTCGCCGTAAGCATCCTCGGCATCTTCACCGAACTCCTCATTACGGACAACTTCTTCCAACTCGGCATCGGGCAGCATGATCAGGGTGCCGCCTAAAAAAATCGCGTCTTTTAAGGAAACAAAGAGGTAGGATTCACCTTCAGCATCGCCCCGGACATCCAGCCGGGCCAGCACCTGCTTACCGCCGGCCTGTTCCAGCAGTTCTTCTTTATTAAGAACGATATTGTCCTCAGGCACTACTTTCAAGGTACCGCCAAGCAGTACTCCGACCTCTTCCCCGACCTTGTCAAGACAGTTGGCTAACAACTGATCTATTCGTTCTTTCTGTTTTTTAAGATCAACGCTTTTTTTCGGGGCAGAAGCCGACACTGGAGACCGGGACCCATCGCCTGCAGGCCGTTCAATGGCCGCAGCAGGTTCACCCGGTTCCGCATTTTCCCGTTCAATAACCTCCGGGTTATCAGTTGACTGTGGATTATCTGCCGTGGAAGTTGTATCCGTCTCTCCGACGGCCTGCTTTTCGTGTTTTTCCGCATCATCCTTCCCGGGTTCTTCAACCAGGCCAAAAGATGCTGCCGGCAATAGAAGCTGCAGCTTGCCCATTTCCGTGCCTTCCAGGGCCATTGCAGATTCCATGACATAATACAGGCCATCGGCAACAGGATGATCCGACTCTATATCAACCTTGACAGGGAGAATAACTTCCTGCTCGGTTCTGACCAACCGAAAGGTTTTAGGATACTGTTCCTCAAAGGTTGTACTCAGGGAACCACAGATAATATTGGCAATTTCGCCATAGGAATCTTCAAGCTCTTCAGTGTATTCTTCCTCACTGATAACACTTTCCAGTTCAGAATCAGGCAGCATAATGAGGGTACCGCCGATACGGATGGCGTCCCTAACAGGAACAATAAGACAACCCTGCCCTTCTATATCCCCTTCAAGCTGCACGTGCGCAAGGACTGATTTACCGGCAGGTTCGGCAAAAAAATCCTCTTTGGAAAGGACTTTGGTCTCCGGCTCGGCAAAGGTAATGGTCTTGCCAAGCAACGCCGAAACCTCTTCCTCCATCCTTGCCCGACAGGCACTGATTATTTTATTAAGTCGTTCCTGCTTTTTATTCATTGAAAATCAAATGGTGGCGCCTGGGTAACATTACGTGTTCCGGATAAACCAGTAACCATAGCGGCACAACATGGTCGAGTAGACTCTGAAAAATGAGACAGAGGATAAAAGACCTGAATTGAGCGTTTCACTCATCTGCAATTTAAAAAAAGAAATGAAACAATGACCGATTCCCCATTACTTATCGGCACGTTGGCCATAAATCTTTATTTTCGGGCAATGACCAAAGAAAAAAAAAACGGTCGCCCGTCGGCAATCTAATGGAGAACGTACTTCAGTTCAACACCAAAATCCCCGACCGGGGTGGCAAAGGGAATAAGAAATCTGGCCCCCCCTGCCTGGCCGGAAGTTCTAACCGCCTTGCCAAGGACAGTGGTAGGGATTGCCAGCTCGGTGGTAATATTATCGCCGTCAAGGGAGGTTTTCAGGCCACCGGCAACCATATTGGCAATTTCACCGATGGCGTCCAGCACATCGTCATTAATAGCATCAATCGTCATGCCGAGCATGGCCCCGCTTATCCCCAAAGCAGCGCTTTCCGGACAATGCACGGCAAGGACTCCCTGCAGATCACCGGCCAGGCCGATCATGCTGGTCAGATTGGAATCAATGGAATCATCCTGGCCGGTCATGGAATCTCCGGATTTGATATCAATAAAGATCATGGTCGCGAAAACTTCCAAAACGGCATCAATTATATAACGTTCTATAGAAGGCACGTTGCGAACTTCCCTGAGGTATTATTTTTTTCATGAATAGACGGATAGAGATCCAAACCGGAGATCCGTCCGGTATCCTGAACCCAAAACCGGGAATATACCGTCATTCCTCCAGTTCCAATTCAACATAAAAATTACCGGCCGGGGCACTGAAAGGTATGACGACCTGTTTCAGGTCCTTATCGGCTAAAAAAGTGTACTCTTCACCGGAGATGGTCGACGGCAGGGAGAGTTGGATATCGTATCCCTTATCGGAAAGTATGGTTTTCACATTGCCGCCGAGCATGTTGGCAATTTCACCGACGGCGTCCTGAACGTCTTCATTGATCTCTTCAATATCCATACCGAGAAAACTGGTGGTGATGGCAAGGGCGAGGGAATTAGGAAAATGAACGGCCAGCATGCCCTTATGGGTACCGGCAAGACCGACCATACCGGTGATGGAATCCTTGATGTTGCCTAATTCCGCCAGGGGCTCCCCCTGCTGACTGATTTCCATCATGACCATGCCGGTGAAAATTTCCACCGTGGCATCAACGACTTTTGGAATTATATCGGAAAAATCCCCCACTACGCTCCCTCCGGATTCAATGCACCGGCGGATTATACCGCCGGTGAGACAATAGCCCTGCCTTGCTTTCGCCCTCGCGACCCAGGATTTTTTCCTACATGAACGGGCCAAGCACTTCATTGACCTTATCGGGAGTAAACGGTTTTTTAAGGGCGCCAACCGCACCAAGGCTTTTTGCTTCACCAATAATGTCATCGCCGGTTTCCGTTGAGATCATGAACACGGGAATGTCTTTTATGCCGTCACGGCCGCTTTTTTCCCGTAAAAATTCAATGCCGTTCATATTGGGCATATTAATGTCGCTCAACACGATATCCACAGATTCCTTCTCCAATACCTCCAGAGCTTCCAGACCATCGCCTGCCTCATAGATATCGCCGAAATCAAGACCGGCCTGGCGCAGAGAACGACTGACGATTTTACGCATGGTGCTTGAGTCATCAACGAGTAATACATTTTTTGCCATGGTAATTCCTCCAATTTATATGGGCTTACTCAATAAGTTATCTTGTCAATACTTCCGCTTATTCCGTACCAACCGGAATCCATACGGAACAAAACTGTTTTCTTTAAAAAACATTCTATCAAGTTGATGCCGACGAAAGCAAGTTTTGCCGGCAAAAAATTATTTTTTTTCTTCACCTCGCGATTCAGCACTCCATGCCAAAATAATGACTCGCAGAAATAACAGCCGCACTCCCTGGGCGTCAATGGATATTGTCTATATAATTACGTATACTTTCAAGATGTTAAACATACGATGATGGTCTGGAATACTAATTGCTTGAACAGCAGTTAAACTGAAAATCAAATAAATACCATGAAAATATATGCCAAAAAACTGTCACTGATATTTATTTTTCTTGTCCTGTCGTGGCAACAGGCTGTGGCTGAAACTTCCCTGCTGCGGCAGGTGTCAACAACATCGACAACCGGAAATCTGCAGATTTTTCTGCGCCTGTCGGTGCTGCCTGAGGTTACAGTTGATACCCAGGGCAAGAGGGTCGATCTGGTCCTTGCCGACACCATTGCCGCCACGTCATTTAAGCCTCTTGCCGGTGATGACAAAATGATCAAAATGATCTCCAGGAAGCAGAGCAACGGTCTGCTGCTGTCTTTTTATTTCAGATATCCGCCGCAGCATGTACAACTAAAAAAAATGGAAGAAACCCGTTCAATCATGTTGAATATTCAATTGGGCAATCCTGTTTCGGCCCGCTACCCTGACCTTTCCTCCCGCCTGCATGGCGTGACTCTTCTGCAGCGACAGGAAATTGATTTTACTAATCCCATATATGGCTCAACTTATGGAACCGACTGGAAACTATTTATCAGACGTTACGAATCCCCGGTTTCCATTCGGCCACGATTTCTCCTGACCATGCCCCCCTTCCCCATGGCCGCCGCCATCCTGCCGAAGGTATCTGTCCCCGACTGGTTAGGGGAAAAAAATGTCCTCCTGAGCCGCCAAAAAGCATGGTTGCAGATCGCGGACAACATCAAAAACCAACTGGAGAACGAGGGAAATGAAAGCTATCGTAAACGGCTGCTGCTCACCTATGGCGAATGCCTCGTCCGCGCCGGCAAATACGAAGAACCGTATAAACTCCTGCAACAGATCGCCCTCACCTATCCGGACAGCCCCCTTGCCGTCTATGGTGATATTCTCTTTGTATATGTAATTGCCCGGCATGAAGACCCCTACCTTGCGGCTATAAATATCAAAAAATACATATCTAAAAAATATTTGGACAGCAACAATCCCCTGCTCCCCCGGCTCAATATCTTTGCGGCCGAACTGTCCCTGGAAACCGGCAGAGTAAAAGAGGCCGAAAAAATATTATCCAGAGATGATATTGCCTACCCGCAGGATGCCGACCTCCTCCGTCTGCTGCGCCAGGCAGACACCTATTATTTGTCAGCAGACAGCATCAAGGCCATGGTCGCCTATGATAAGATTGATAAAAGATCAACG
>JALSNT010000516.1 GCA_026986885.1 Desulfobulbaceae bacterium | reverse complement strand
TCACCACCTGCAGGTCCCCCAGCTCAAAAGAAGTCTTCAGGTTGTTTTGTTGGTACCGGGCGCGCAAAAGGATGGTGTTTACGTCCAGTCCCTGTCGTTCCGGATCAAAGGAACCCTGATTCTGCGTTTGGCCGTTGTCGCTTTGCTCCTGCGGCCCGTAGGCATCATTTTGTCCGGAGGACGGGCCTTGCATGCCGCCACCTGCGGCGTGGTTCTGGGTCAGCAGGCGGGCACCGGCGTTCATGCTGAGCTGCCAGTTGCCTTTTTTAATGGTGGACTCATGCTGCATGGTTGAGTCGATGCTGGTGGAGATAAAATCATCACTCTTGTTGGAGTGATGATTTCCGGCCTGCATGTTGATGGTCCACTCGTTGCTGGTCGTGGCCTCGTCAAGCATGGCATTCCGGCGGGAGGTGAAATGGATTTCCTGTTCAAACGGCCCTGACGCACCGTTGCCCGCCATGTAGAGGACATGGTCACCGGCGGAGAGCGCCATGGGCGGTCGGCAATGAAACCCCTGATCCGTCACCTCGGCTGCGGCTGTGATATCGGTGTCATCGAGCATGATGATCAGAGAATCCCGATCAACGACCCCGTTGAATACGGCCTGGATATCCGGCTGTTTCCCGGTAATCTCTGCCTCCGGCCTGGGAGATATCATGCGGATGGCCGGATTCTGCTGCTGTGCGTCTGCCGAACAGGCGGGCATACAGCAGCAGAAAAGTGCCAGGGAAGCGGTAATAAGACAGATGCGTCTGTACACAGGGGCCTCCTTTACCATAAAAATTTAAAAATAAGAAAAAAATCCCGTATTCAGGATTTAATAGGCCTGTTCTATAAATGTTATTAGGGAAGAGTGTTGCAGATTTTTTAATGCTTCATCCCGGCTGGTTTTTCCGGCCGAAGCAAGAGTTATTGTATATATCCCCCGCCTGCCCGGTCCGTTGATAATAGTTGCGCCTACCTGCTTGAGCAGCGTTTCAACGGCGCCGATGGTGGCGTTGTCCTGGAAGATGACGGTAAATGTCGGGGCAGTTATATCTTCTTGCTGAGATATTTGGTTTCCGGACAGAGTTTGATATGTTGTGCTGCCGGGAGAAAAGGCGAAAAAAAGGCAGAGGACGATGGCCTGGGCAGCGGCCACTCCCCAGGCAAACCCGGGTTGGACGATAAGATTACGCAGTCGCTCGACCAGTGGCGCAAGCAATGATGAAGGTGGAACTTCGCTGGTATTTTCTGAAAAAGGAGTCGAGGTTATGGCCTGTTCTATCCGGGCAAAGACATCCGGCGAGGCAGGAAGAATATCCTCGGCTGTTTCCTGAAGAATACGGCGTGCAACTGCCGTATCAATGGTTTCCGGTTCCCCGGATATTTGTGTTTTGTTTTCTCTTTTCGACATCATTGTTCCCGCAATATAAAAAATTGTATAACTACAGATCGTTACTGTCAATATCCATTTTGTTAAGCACTGTTTTCAAGGCGGCCTTTGCATGAAAGACCCGGGTTTTTACCGTGTTTACCGGGACATTCAAAATATCGGCTATTTCCCGGTAGGGAAGATCATGGAAAAATGCCAGGTCAAGAATTTCTCTGTGCCTGGGCTTGAGCTGGGCCAGGGCCAGGGCCAGGACCTTTTTTCTGTCACTCGCATCCGGATCAACCGTTTTCGCGATAAGTTCCTGGTGATCATCAAGGGTCTCATGGTAGTGTATCCTGCCCATTTCTCTAAAAGCCACATTTCTTGCAATGCCGATCATCCAACTCATTACCAGTGATCGCCCCTGAAAGGTGGCGCTGCTTTTCCACACCTGGGTATAGGTTTCAATCAAAATATCATCAATACAGGTCCTGTCGCCGATAAGCCGGTACAGATAAACTTTCAGCCGATGATTTGTCTCTTCATACAATATTTGAAAACTCT
>JALSNT010000515.1 GCA_026986885.1 Desulfobulbaceae bacterium | reverse complement strand
CATAACACCTGTGGGCGAGGAACCGGTCATCATCATTGAGAATATGATAGAGTATCTGCAACCCCTGATGGGACATGCCGATCTCGTACAGATCGGGAAAAATGAGACAGAAACGGACAGCCGCGTCCTCCCAGGACTTTTTGACCGCATTGAGTTCTCCGCCGATATAACGGCCCGGCTTTTTCACCAGGGGCAAAATTGCTTCAACGGCGGTGAACAGGGTTTCCCCTTTCTCTTCCGGTTGCCTGCCCTTGTTTTGTTCAGGGGCCGCCTTTGACAATCGCTCCGGGCCGCCATGGGAAGTTATTGCTTGTTTCATTGACTTTATGATATTTTATGCGTAAACTTTTTTAAAGTAGTTAACTTGAATTGAACGATTTGCATTAATCTCTCAATTTCGGCAGTAGATTATCGCTCAATTTTGGTGTCATCTGACCTCTGCCTTCTGTCCTCTGTTTCTGATAAACCGTGATAGATAACCCCAATTCCGCACGAAATGAGTTCGGCCATGAAAAAAATATCCATATCCGCCATGTTTGCCTGTCTTGTCGCTGTCTGCATGTTTTCCACCACCTACGGTGCGGAAAAACCTATTCTTGAAAGCATTGTGTTCAAGATAGACAGCCAGAACAGAGAACAGGTTACATTTCAATTAAACCACACCTGTATTCCAAAAATATTTGCCATCAAAGGCAAAAAACCCCGTGTAGTCTTTGACTTTCCCAAAACCGGTATCGCACGCACCATGCCCAACACCATTAATACAGATGGTGTCTATGTTAAAAAGATCAGAATTGGCCTGCATACCGGGAAAAAACCAAAAACAAGGGTGGTGTTCGACCTGAGTGATGCCGGGAAAATCGATTTCAGACAGCAGTTCAACCAGGAAAACAATTCCCTGACAATTGTTGTTTTTCCTGCCGGCAGTGACGTTGCCGCATCACCTGTACATAAAGAACATAAAGAACAAAAAATACAAAAAATACAAAAAATGCAAAGAGGTCGGCAGATGACGCAGGCATCCGTACTCCCGGAATCTGCGCCACTGAAAGCCGGCCGGTCGGATGCATCCCGACGAAAACCGGTACCCGCCACCACTGCACCTGTTATCAATCAACCGGAATCACTCCCCACTTCCCCCGACCATGCGGAAATTGAAAAATCCGTAACCAGGCCGACAGACAAGCCGGTAAAAGAAAAAAATCCCATTGTCTCCGAACCTGATAACAGTACCGTAAATAAACCTGGAAAAACCAGGCAGGAGCAACCAATACTCCAATCCGTTACTTTTGACAACAGCTCAAAAAGAGGAGAGATGATCAGGTTTAAACTGACTGATTTTAATCCGCCCACGGTATTTGGTATTGAAGAGGGACTGCCAAGGGTGGTCTGCGACTTCAAAAACATGCGGGCCGGCAGCAAATTAACAAACATCATCCATGCCAATGGACGCTACGTTAAAACCATCCGCATAGGTCTTCATAAAAACCAGGGCAAAATCCGTGTGGTCATCGACCTGGAGGCCAACAATAATTATGACCTGCAGCAGGTATTTTTCAAAGAAGAAAATCTCTTTGTTATCATCGTCAATACCATACATTCCACTAAACCCGGCGTTCCAATGAATAATGAAAATACGACAATGAAAGAATAACCCCTTCACGACAACCACATTGTGCGAATGCCGTGCATTTATTATACAAATCCGGGTGTTATGTTTTTTACCACTCCAACCGTTATTGCATAACCTCCGGGATGGAGCGGACAATGCATCATCAAAACTGTAATATGCATTCAATCCATCTTGACTTTCTCCTTGAAATTTGCGCGAAACGATTTATAAATATAAGTGATTCACGCCATCAGCATCTTTTATCCGAATTCCCCGGCTGACACAAACGGTTCTTGCCGGAATCCGGATTCTTGAACCTGAGGTTAAAATTTATTTTGGCCGGCCGGTCCAGCCATGCCTCTTTATCAGGGAACAGGAGGATTGCAATGTATATAGAACAAAACAGGGAAGCATGTAGAGGGTGTGCAGTATGTGTTGCCGCCTGCAGGAAAAAACATAACGGAGTGGCCATGAGCACATTCCGCAGGGGAATGAATGAATTTATCAACTGCACGGCCTGTCGTGACCTGTCCTGTATCAGGGTTTGTCCTACCGGGGCCATGGAGATGCATTTTTTAGGCGTACCTGTTGTTGATGTTGAAGCATGTGTCGGTTGTGGAAAATGTGTCGATGCCTGCAGAAACCATGTTCCAAAACTAATCGACGGCAAGGCCGTTAAGTGTGATATGTGTGTGGACAGACAGCTCCAGGGCAAAAAACCCTATTGCATCACTGCCTGCAAGCGCGGCAGGCTGAAAATGATCGACGGCGTTGTCGGTTAGACGGGTAATACACCATGGTTCCACCGACACCAAGGCTCGACGGATATGGTCATAAAATTATCCCGGCCATGGAATCATGTTCCCATGGCCCGTTTTTATTGTCGGTCATGGTTTTCCAGTAACCATACCCTGGCAAAATATCCGATATGATCTGACGCCGGCCAATATTTTTCCGGCAACAAACCGGCATCCAGGACGGAAAACCTGCCCCGATCGACCAGGATATAATCGATACGTTTTCCCCAATATTGGCCATTTTTACCCGGATAGGTTCCTCTCTTGCGGGCAAAACGTGACCGGGCGGTTGTCACTAAATCAATGGTATCCTGAAAACGGGGAGAAAGAATCCGCCACCGCTTATCTCCCGGCCTGATATTAAAATCCCCTAACAGCACCACCGGTTCATTTTTCGCCCTTACCCACTCCATGGTTCTATAAAGGGATGCACCGTCCTTCAGGTCTCTGTCCTTATGCAGGACAACAAAGAGGCAATTCCGGCCGAGCACCGATATTTCGGCAATACAGTTTGCCCTGGTATTGCCTCTGCCGGAACTGATTTCCTGCCGCCATACCTGAGAAATTGGAAATTTCGACAGGATTGCAACACACCACCAGGTTCCATATCGATCCAACCCATGGGGGATATAGGCGTAATTCATATTCAGCGCCCCGGCAACGGCTGCTGCCTGTTTCTCACCCAGCACCTCCTGCAGGCCCACAATATCAGGATCAACAGAACGGATGGCCGCTATAATCGGCGGTAGATCAGGCTGGATTTCGTCTTTCAGCAGATATGGATTGCGCCCGTATGCTCGCAGGCCGGCACCTGTGCGAATATTATAGGTCAGGATTGTGATGGGATGCGGCTGCACACCACTTTTTTCAGGTAAACGAATATTATGGACCCGCATACAGCCGGAAAATAACAGCCAGAATATCAGACACCCCCAACATCCTTTCCGTTGGATCAAAGATAATATGTTGTTCATAAAGTAAATTACGGTAAGCAGGTAGAATGGCTACTGCGACAATATTGCTGTTGCTGGCTGCGGAACAAAGTCGGCAATAAAAAAAGGCGCAGATCATGTTATTCCATGGATCTGCGCCACAAACAAAGAGCGGCAAAAACGGCTGCTCTTTTCAATTATGCATCGAATTATTTTTTAGCATTCAAACGCATCTGTTTTGCCATTTCCTTCATCTCAACCAGTGATTTCTTCATCTTGGCCAGTCCATACCAGGTAGTATAGTCGGGCATGATATGAAAGGCAGCCTGGTAAGTCTTCATCCGAGAGTCCATGAACATCTCATAAAGATTCTCCTCTATGGGAGTTTTTACCTCATAAAAGGTCAACAGATCCGGATACGGAAAGGTAGCCGCATTGGTGCCTTTTTTAAGAGTACCGTCAACATAGAGATCTTTGACGACATTGATGGCTTCCGCCAGGATTTTATCAGAGGCCTTGATCATCAGATCAGCATTTTTCAAATTTTCTTTGGCAAAATTTGCAGAATGGCATTTCTGACAGATCTTCTGCATACGCGCCCGTTCATCATCCCAGCTTTTTTTGTCCAGGCGGGCAAGATTAGCGGCCTTGACGACCCCAAGTCTGGCTGTTGGTTTGCCATCTTTGTCCAGCACACCCAATCCCTGAAGAATAGTGGCACGATAGCCCATCCACTCCTTGTCGGATTCAGGTAAACGCAGGGCAAGAAAACCCCAGGCAGTCATAACGCGATGATTGCCGTTTTCCATGTGACAATCCTGGCAGGTCGGTCCGCGATGGGCCTTGGGATCAGTCTGGTAGGCCGCGCCATGCTTGGAATGCTGCCACATCTCCCACTGGGCGTGATCAAAGCCGGTATGGCAGCTGTTACATGCCTCCGGCCTAAGGGCTTCAGCCTTGGAAAAGGCATGACGGGTATGGCAGTTCTGGCAATCCATACCGTATTTATAATACTTGCGTGCAGCATTGTCCCGGACATGTTCGTCGGTGATACCAAGGTTGTGACAACCGTTGCACCCCTTCTGCCCATCAATAAAGGCCTTGGGCTGCTGATGGGAAAAACCGGGAAAAGCGGTTATCGGCAACAGACCAAGGGCATGTTTGCCGCTCAAATACTGTTTAGCCTGCTTGCTGTGACATTTTTTACAGGTAGAAATAGTGGGTAATTTTACCTTGTCCACATCATCGGCACTCATGTGTCCTTTGCCGTGGCAGGCCTTACATGTCAATTTTTTAGACATTTTCCCACGGTTAAAATCCTTTACCAGGCCCGGATTAAGCTTGGCGTGACATTCCTCACACTTTGACGGCTTTGCCCAGGCAGATGAGAAAGACAGGCCCAACATCATGATCGGCACTGCCGCAACTACCAGAAACTTCCTTTTTGACATCATATTTCCTTCCTCCTTTGTTTGTGGCTGTCCGGCAATGATTTTTTTTAACTTCAAGGCATGTAAAAAATGCCGACACTGCATTACCTGTACAACTCAGTAAGTATCAGTAAGATATGTCGCAAGTCTAAAAAATATCATCTAGGGAAAGACCACGTATTAAAAAACAACCTTGCCGCAAGCGGCCGGACTTTACGCAATAAAAAGGTCTCTCAACAAAGAGGAACCGTTTATCGGTTGACTATAAATTTACAGGTAAATAAAGCTTCATGCAACAGCACAAAACCTGCAGCTTGGGACGAAATGAAAAATCGCTCAATTCAGGTTTTATATTCGCTGTTTCATGATTTGCCGTACTGCCCACGCATGGTGGTTTATCCTTAAAACTTCCTCCTTAGATTGATAATGACCCGTCGGCAACTGATGGTTTATTGACAATATATACCTCTATCTCCCGGCCATGCCAATAACAATTTGTTGAAAAAAGAGGGATAAAAAAAGCATTTCAATGAATTGTCAATACAGTCGGCAAAACCGATCTCCGAAACATGTCTATTCAACACGGCTCATCTGATAATATTTCGGAACTGCAATGGTAAACAGCGAATCCGGGAATATTTTGTTCGGAAATACTTTTTTCATGACCAGTTCTACCGAACCAGGCAGGTTTTTACTGTTAATCAGCAACCTGACGGGCAGAGACAATTGACCGGTTTCACCCTGAAAGCCTTTATAAATTACTTCAAGCAGGGTTGTTTTTTTATCTCTTATAACCTGGCGGACAAGTTGACCGCTTACCTCATCAACCTCAACAAGACGGTGGAGAACACTTCCACAAGGAAAAGCAAACCAATAATGACTCCTGTTGTTTCCCTGTCCACCAGTGACGTTTACCAGGGAAATATCCGGGAGCTGTGCGGTCAGCAGTGAATAAAGCACGGCAGGGGAAACAGCGGCGGGAATGTATTGATGCAAAAAAGAGGAATCAACCGGCCCGGTGTATCCCCGAGCCTGACGATTATCGACAAGGGTAAAAAAATTTTTATTTACTGTCAGTAAAAAAACAGGCCGTCCCAGGGGGTCGAGAATGCTCAAACGGTATTGACCGGTCCGCACGGCTTGTAATGTTCCTGAAAAACTTTGCTTTCCCCCGTAACCGGACCAGGATACGGCGATATCCGCATCCAGAGAATCGATTTTTCCACGATGCTGAAGTTTTTCAAGAAGCATCCCGGCCTGAATCTGCTGAGCGCCGACAAGTGGCCTGGTTACCGGTATTTTTCCGGTACAGCCGGCAGATAATACGACATAAAATATAATAATTAAACGGGTAAACAGCGACTTATCGTACGTGCTGCCCTGTAAGATGTTGTTCAATAAGGTGTATTTTTTTTTCAACACTGAGCTTGCCGCGCCCCTTTGTGAACTTTTTCAAGGCCTGCTGATAAACCTGCAGCGCTTTTTTCTGCTGCCCTGATTCCAGATAAACATCACCAAGATGGTCAAGGATTGCCGGATCATCCGGAGCCAGTTTCACCGCCTGCAGCAGCTCCTGCTTTGCCTCCTGTAAACGACCGAGGCGATAATAAATCCAACCCAGGCTGTCACGAATATAACCGTTTTTCGGTTTGAGCTGCACTGCCCGCCGGATATAGGTCAAGGCCTTGTCAAGGTGCTGTCGGTGATCCGCCCAGGTATAGCCGACATAATTTAATGCCGCCGCATGTGACGGTTGCAGGGCAATAACCTTCTGCATAATAGTCATTGCCTTTTTCCGGTCACCGGCCTGGTCCAGGAATAAACCATACTCATACAACAGGTTTTCATCATTGGGATACTGCCTCAACACTCGAGCAAAAGTTTTTCTCCCAAGCTCGGTTTTCCCCTGCGCCTGATACAATCTCGCTAACAATGCATACAGTTCGGTATCTTTAATTTTTTCTTTTTTATGCTCTTCATTATTTTTCCCATTCTCCTCCCCGGACAAAATTTTTTCCAGAATAGAAATCGCATCTTCAGGACGCTGTAACAGCCGCAGAATCCTGACCCGCAAAAAAATACCGTCCTCATATTCGGCTGCAGTTGCCGGTATCTGCGTCAGTTGAAAAAGGGCATCTTCATACTTTTTCAATTGCAGCAGAAGAATGGCAAGCATGTAACGTCCCCGGGGTGAATTCTCGCGGCTTACCAGTTCCTGCAATATTGCAGCGGCCTTTACATAATTTTTTTTCCGGGCATAAAGTCTGGCGATCGCCATATCTATCATACCGGAGTTATATGAAATTGTTTTTAACCGATTCAACTCTGCCAGGGCTTTCTTTTCCTTATTCTGCAGGAGATAAACATGGACAAGCGCCATGCCCGCCTCTTCATTTTCCGGTTGCCGGGAAATAATTTGCGTATAAAGTCTTTGCGCGTCCGTATACCGCTTTTGCTGCAGATATAGCTCTCCAAGCTCCATTTCAAGTTCAACTGTCCGGTTCAGGACCAATGCACGGGTGTACTGTTGTACGGCCTTCTCAATATCCTTCCTGCCGACATAAATTCGGGCAAGCAAAACATGGGCGGCGTAATTATCCGGTGAACGGGAAAGAACCTCCTGCAATACATTGATTGCCCGCCCGGGCTGTTGCCTGGAGATATAGAGTTCACTCAAGAGAAGAAGTGACCGGGTTTCCCCGGGATCATGGCGGTGAATGTACTCATACTGTTGGGCAGCCCGATCATATTGATGGTTATGGATAAACACCTTGGCCAGCAGCATCCTGGTGAACGTATCATCGGGATGCCTTTGGAGATAAGCATTCAATTCGGCAATGGCCTTTTTATCGCGATGCAGGCGCAGATAGATAAGGGGCAGTTTACGGACAATATATTCAGCCTGCGGATCGCAGATAATTGCCTTTTCGTATGCCTCAAGGGCCTCAGCAAAATGTGAAGTTACTTCGGCATAACGACCCCACAAAAAATAGAAATAACTGCATTCCGTGTCGATTTCGTCAGTTGCCGAAATTTCATCTGCCGGCGAAAGGTCCGGCTGCCTGGAAGAAGATGTCAACGATAAAGGAGTGGAAGGAGCCGGGTGTGGCAGCGTTGGCGCAACAGTGTCGGCCGGTGTGCAGCCGCTCACCAGCAGGCCCAGACACAAGAGAACAGAAAAAAAACGACCGGCCGACAGATCGGTAATGCAGGGCAAGAGGGTCAAGGGTGATCCCACAAAAAAAGATTTAAAAAAATGCGAATTCAACTAAATCCTTTCAGAAGTGGCTGTACGGCCAGGCGGATATCAGTTTGTACCTGCCTGACGGGTGCAGCAGCATTTATCCGCACGATATAATCCTCGGTAAAAGAGGAAAACAGGGCGGCAACTTTATGCAGTTGTTCCACCTGTTCAAAATCATTGAGCAGGTCCCCGCGTAGTTTCTCAATACGGCGCACACTCTCTTCCGGCTCCATAACCAGCAGTACGACCAGATCAGGGCGGGGAGCGAAATCGTTGGCCGCAATAATCAGTGCCGGGTCCAGGCCGGCAGCTCCCTGGTACGCCACAGTGGAAAAATAGTAGCGGTCTGTCAGCAC
>JALSNT010000514.1 GCA_026986885.1 Desulfobulbaceae bacterium | reverse complement strand
TGGCAATATATTCAAACAGACCGGTCGGTCGCATCAGGTTGATAATGGTCATCATACCGATGAGCAGGAAAATAACATTCCAGTCAACGCCAAACTCTTCCAGGTGAAAGGCCTCATGCTGTTCCAGAATTTTGAGAACCAGGACCAGGGAAGCACCGAAGAGAGCAACAACTGTTTTATGAATTTTTTCAGTTATAATGAGGATCAGCGCCACAAAAAATATACCGCAGGCAAGATAAAAATGGGTATCCATGACTATTGCATGGGCGACCTTTGCCGTTTCAACAGGTTCCATTCTTTTGGCCTCCCTTGATGAGATATTCGGCTACGATATCAAAGATATCACGAATGTATACCATGCCTATGATCTCTTCCTGCTCATCGGTCACCGGCAGACGCTGCAGTCCTTTTTTAATCATCAGATCGGTACAGACCATGAGTGGTACCTCACTGTCGATTGTTACCAGATCTTTGGTCATGATATCCCCGACAACCTTGCTGACGGCACGGTTGGACATCTGTTCAAGCATGTTGTCCCATGAAAAGATAGAGAGATCCGGAGACAGGTAGGGGGGGATAACCGCCCGCAGGATATCCTTTATCGAAACCATTCCGACCACGGAACCCTGTTCGTTCTTGACAAGCATGCCCTTAATCGGCAGACCGTGCACTCGTTTTATGCCCTGCATCCTGGTAACTGCCGTACATAGAGACATTTCGGGCGACAGGTAGTCATCAATGGGGTGCATTACATCTTTTGCTTTCATATGTGCCTCTTAAAAAATCATTTGCGTGTCGATCAAGATGCCGTATTGTATCTTGAATTGAGCGGGAGTTTACAGGTAACAGTTCAGCAGTGCATGATCGTAGCTGCCGGTTACAGCCTGCTATGCGGTCAGCTGCGAGCGTGTGCAGGTAATCGAAGACCGCAGATGGTGTACTGCTGAACTGTTATGCACAATCATCTGCCGAGGTGCTTGGTGCGGGCGGGACGTTTTTTAGGAAGTACCGCCCGCAGTTCATCGGCCTGTGGATTTTTCACCGTGTGTTTGATCAGGATATCAACGGGTGATACCTTCTTGTGATAAAAATTTTCATTCCATTCGTGGCGTGGCGCAACAACAGCACCTTCAATACTGATGCCGCCGAAAAGGCCTTTTGACCTGCCAAAGGCGAGGACATCAGCTGTTTGTGCTTTAGCCGAAGCGCCGGCGGGACCAGCGGCAACCGAGACATCACCGCCAAGTTTAAATTCCGTGGACAGCATGGCATCAAGCCCTTTTTGGGTCATAATCATCAGGATAATTTCCGAGGCATCGGCACCAATCTGCAGCCCGAGGGAAACAGAGCCCATGGTATAGAAAGCGGGATAGCTCCACTCATCGGTTTTACTGTCTCTTGCTACAAGCATTCCCGAGCCGCCTGAACCACCAATGATGAATCCGCCTCGCAGCATCTGTGGGACGATAAAAATTCCCCGGGCCCTGTAGACATTATTGCGGAACCATTCCATATTGGGATCCTGCATAAAACTTTTAAAGACGGCGGTTCCCTTGGCGACGAGCTCCTGGGGCTTACCGAAATCCGCTGCCGTTGCCGGCAGGGAAGAGAGAAGGAAAAAAGACAACACCAGAGAAAGGGTAAGGATGTTGAGTGACCGGTTTTTCATCAGAAGTCTCCGTGGGCAAAAAAAAAACAAAAAAAAACGTATTGCAATGAATACGTAATCGACACCTTAATTGTAGCCAATGATACGTATTTGTACAGAAAAAAGAAGGTGAAAGCCAGGAAAACAGTAATCCTGGAATTCCATGGATCCTTGAGTCCCGGCCGCAATTTAATTAAAACTGAATTGAGCAATTTACCCCTCCCGGGGCTCCGGCTTCGCCTTGATGGAGCCGTTCCTTGCAGGATTCGGGTACAATGAAATGA
>JALSNT010000513.1 GCA_026986885.1 Desulfobulbaceae bacterium | reverse complement strand
AGGCGCAACCTGGTTTGCCTGTCATGCAAGCCGGGAACAGGGATTAACTATCATGCCGCAGCGGCACAATAAACAATGAAACAGAGGATGTAAGAGTAGTCAACCGCAGTGTAACCGTTCACCGTGATGCTGTTACGGATAAACAGGACGGAAATGTTTTTTTTGTTCAATATCTTTTTTCAATATTTTGATACTGTGGTAGTGTACCTGTAAAAACATTTTCATTAAATATTTTTTTCGAAATTTTCTGCCCAGGGCCTGAATCAGGTGTTTTTAATAAATTTTTCAGCTCTTTTCAGGGTGAGGACAAGAAAAATACAGGATCATTATGAGAGTAAAAGGATTTTCCGCTGCTGCAACGGCGGCCGGTATTCGCTATCAAGACCGGCTTGATTTAGGCTTGATTTATTCCGATAGACCGGCAGTGACCGCCGGCGTCTTTACCACCAACAGAGTCAAGGCCGCACCGGTCCTGCTTGACAGGGAAAGACTGCAGCGCGGACAGGCACAGGCCATACTGATCAACAGCGGCAATGCCAATGCCTGTACCGGTGAAGAGGGCATGGCATTTGCCCGGTCAACAACCGAACTGGCGGCGCAGCACCTGGATATTGATCCGGAACTTGTCCAGGCGGCTTCCACCGGAGTCATCGGTGAGCCGCTTGCCATCGCCCCCTTCGCAAATGCCATGCCGGAACTGGTTGCCGGACTTGCACACGACGGCTTTAACGACCTGGCCCGGGCCATGATGACCACTGATACCATACCCAAGATCGTGTACCGGACAATTGCCGTTGATGGTGTTATGATCTCGATTTTAGGCCTTGCCAAGGGATCCGGTATGATTATGCCGGACATGGCGACCATGCTCTGCTTTGTGTTGACCGATGCCCGGATCGTCTTTCCCGTGCTGCGGGATATTGTCCGCAGAGGTGTGGACAATACGTTTAACAGGATTACCGTTGATGGTGATACTTCCACCAATGATACGGTGCTGGTAATGGCAAACGGTGCTGCCGACAATGGCTGGCTGGATGAGGACGATCCCGGGGCCGTGGAAACATTCAGCGGCGCAATGCAGGAAGTTTTTTCCGAGTTGGCAACCATGATTGTTGCCGATGGGGAAGGGGCGACCAGGCTGGTGACGATTCGGGTGGAGGGTGCACGAGACAGGGCTGCGGCCCTGGCTGCGGCCCGGACGATCGCCAATTCGCCGCTTGTAAAAACCGCCTTTTTCGGTCAGGACCCCAACTGGGGACGTATCATGGCGGCATTGGGACGCTCCGGTTGTTTTTTCCGCCCGGAACGGGTGTCCATCGCCTTTGATGACGCCCTGATGGTGAAGAACGGGCTGGGGCTCGGCCCGGATGCGGAACGGAAGGCGGCCCGGGTGATGCGGCAGAAAAAGTTTACCGTTAATGTACAGCTCAACGACGGCGCTGAATATGGTGAAATCCTGACCTGTGATCTCTCCAACGAGTATATTGCGATCAATGCGGATTATCGCAGTTAATTTTTCCCCTGAATTCAGGTTGTTGATAGCAACCGCAATGAACCGGTCTCCAGTCTGGTTACGGATGAGAATCAAACAGCTATGAAGCGCAAACATTTCGGAATGCTGCTGGATAAAGTATCGCCTCCGGAAGGATTGCTTCTTATTGTGCTGGCGGTTGTCATCGGCGGCAGTACCGGCTTTGCCGCTGTTTTTTTTATCCATCTTATCGCTGTAATCCAGAACAGATCCTATACGACGATTTCCCAGCTTTTCCCCCATCTCGGTATCTGGAGCTATCTCATCGTTCCCGTTGTCGGCGCTCTGCTTGTCGGCCCTCTTATTGCCTGGTTTGCCCGCGAGGCCAAGGGGCATGGTGTTCCTGAGGTCATGCAGGCGCTTATCATGAGCGGCGGACGCATCCGACCGAGGGTGGCCGTT
>JALSNT010000512.1 GCA_026986885.1 Desulfobulbaceae bacterium | reverse complement strand
GGTCAACTGTGCGGCAATACCGGAAGACCTCTTGGAAAGCGAGCTGTTCGGCTACAGTAAAGGAGCCTTTACCGGCGCAACCAGCGCCAAAATCGGCAGAATTGAATATGCCGACGGCGGCTCTCTGTTTCTCGATGAAATCGGCGACATGAAACCATCGCTCCAGGCTAAATTACTGCGTGTTCTCCAGGAGCGCGAGTTTGAACCGGTCGGCGGTCTCAAGCCGATTCCGGTCGACGTCCGGGTCATTGCCGCCACCCATCGTAACCTTGAACGGATGGTGGAGGAAGGAGAGTTTCGTGAGGATCTCTATTACCGGCTCTGCGTTATTCCGGTCAACATTCCTCCCCTGCGCAACCGCCTGGAGGACATTCCGCACCTGATTAAACATTTTATTCAAACCGGCGGCAGTCAACGAAAAAGAATGGTCACCGGTTTTGACCAGGCAGCCATGCAGGCATTACGTTCCTGTTTCTGGAAAGGCAATGTACGGGAACTGGAAAATCTGATTCAGCATATGTCCATTCTGCACGGAGGAAAACAAGTTCATTTTAATGACCTGCCCGACAAATACCGGGGAGAAATCATCGCCCCTGAATCAGGCACGGCACAATCGGTTCAATCGGCGGATGTATCCGTTCCCGAACAGTTGCTGCTGTTTTCAAATGATACGGCGGACGCCGGCAATATATGGGATGACAAGGGGGTCGATTTTAAAGGTCTGGTCAACGAATTCGAAACCAGGCTTATTATCAAGGCGTTGCAGGCGACCGCCGGTAATAAAAAAGAGGCCGCTCGTCTGCTTAATCTCAAACGAACAACCCTGCTTGAAAAAATAAAGAAAAAAGAATTGCAGTGGGACGATTAAACGTTGCCTTCTTATGCACGTCCAGCCTGTTCAGGCCGCTTTCCGCACCAGATTATTTTTTAGTTTTTCGGTAATATCCTCTGCAGATGCCGGGGTTATCAGGATATCAGTCGCTCCGTATTTCACAGCTTTAAGTACGGTTGTTCTTGTCCAGGCAGGACCAGCCGCAATCAACGGAACCTGCAGGCCGGAACCGGCAAGCTTGATAGCCATGCCGAACCCCTGTTCATTGACTTCCTTCATGACAAGAAACACCAGACTGATGCGGGAAGAAAGGTAATCGGCAACTCCATCGCGATAATGCAATATTCGTGCTCCATATCCCTGATCGGCAAGAAAAGTACCAATGGAAGCGGCTTCGGCATCATCATCGGTGAAGATCAGGATATCGGCACTGCTGCCCTCAGCAGTAACAGCTGAGCCGCTACCGGTGGCCGCCGCTTCCCCGGCTGCAGGAGAAATTGCCGACTGACCGGCGGCCGGGGCTGGAGCTCCTTGTCCATTGCTGCTGTCCCGGCCGACCGGAGACGAGGCGGCTGCTTTGTCTTCCTGCGGTTCATCCTTAACGGCAAGTGCTTCCAGATCAAAAAGAGCAGCCGGAAACGCCATCTGCAGGCGACCTAATTCCTGATCATTATAGTGAAGAGTCCCGGCATTAAGATAGTAGATTGCCCGGGGAATGACCTCATCGGAATCGGGATCAACCTTAATGGGAATAATGGTTTCAAGCGCGGTTTTTACAAATCCCAGGGATTTACGATATTGTTCCTCAAAGACCGCCGTATAAACACCGGCGATGATATTAGCAATCTCGCCGTAAGCATCCTCGGCATCTTCACCGAACTCCTCATTGCGGACAACTTCTTCCAACTCGGCATCGGGCAGCATAATCAGGGTGCCGCCTAAAAAAATAGCGTCTTTTAAGGAAACAAAGAGGTAGGATTCACCTTCAGCATCGCCCCGGACATCCAGCCGGGCCATCACCTGCTTACCGCCGGCCTGTTCCAGCAGTTCTGCCTTGTCAAAAACAGAATTTTTTTCCGGTACTATTTTCAGGCTGCCGCCTAACAGTACGCCGACTTCCTCGCCAACCTTGCCAAGACAGTTGGCTAACAACTGATCAATGCGTTCTTTCTGTTTTTCCACATTGATTGTCTGCGCGGGAACTGTATCAGGCGTGGATGGCCCGGATTGCTCGTCCACAGGCCGTTCGACAGCAGAGACTTGTGCCTCCGGTGCTGCACTTTGCCGCGCTATTACCCCGGGCTGTTCTTCGGCAGCAGGCGAGACGGACGCATCGGTTGTGTTTGCTGTTGCGCCCTGCCCTTCTTCTTGTAAATCAGGGGATTTTGCTTCTTCTTCGACCAGACCAAAGCTCGCCGCAGGCAGCAAGAGATGCAGTTTGCCCATTTCCGTGCCTTCCAGTGCCATTTTCGTGGTCATAACATAATAAAAACCATCGGCAACCGGCTCATCGGATTCAATTTCCACTTTGACCGGAAGAATGACCTCCTGCTCGGTTCTGACCAACCGAAAGGTTTTAGGATACTGTTCCTCAAAGGTTGTACTCAGGGAACCACAGATAATATTGGCAATTTCGCCATAGGAATCTTCAAGCTCTTCAGTGTATTCTTCCTCACTGATAACACTTTCCAGCTCGGAATCGGGCAGCATAATGAGGGTGCCGCCGATACGGATGGCATCGCGAACAGGAACAAGGAGACAACCCTGCCCTTCTATATCCCCTTCAAGCTGCACATGTGCAAGAACGGATTTACCGGCGGGTTCGGCAAAAAAATCCTCTTTGGAAAGGATCTTGGTCTCCGGCTCGGCAAAGGTAATGGTCTTGCCCAGCAACGCCGAAACCTCTTCCTCCATCCTTGCCCGACAGGCACTGATTATTTTATTAAGTCGTTCCTGCTTTTTATTCATTAATAATCAAATGAAGAAAATGGATAAAGTTGTATGTTCCGAATAAAAAAATGAGAAAAAACAAAAGCATCCCCATTGCCTATCGGCACGTTGGCGATAAATCTTTATTAGCGGGCAATTACCAAAGAAAAAACAAAAAAAACCGGTCGCCCGTCGGCAACCTAATGGAGAACGTACTTCAGTTCAACACCAAAATCCCCGACCGGGGTGGCAAAGGGAAGGATAAACCTGGAAACCCCTGCCTGTCCGGAAGTTCTAACCGCCTTACCAAGGACAGTGGTCGGGATTGCCAGCTCGGTGGTAATATTATCACCGGCCAGGGAGGTCTTCAGACCGCCGGCAACCATATTGGCGATTTCACCGATGGCATCCAGAACATCTTCATTAATATCATCAACAGTCATGCCGAGCATGGCCCCGGTTATCCCCAAAGCTGCATCTTTTGGACAATGAACGGCCAGGACTCCCTGCAGATCACCGGCCAGGCCGATCATGCTGGTCAAATTGGAATCAATGGAATCTTCCTGGCCGGTCATGGAATCTCCGGATTTGATATCAATAAAGATCATGGTCGCGAAAACTTCCAAAACGGCATCAATTATATAACGTTCTATAGGAGGCACGTTGCGAACTTCCCTGTGGTATTATTTTTTCATGAATAAACGGATAGAGATCCAAACCGATAATCCGACCGCTACCCTGGACTCAGAACCGGAAATATACCGTCATTCTTCCAGTTCCAGTTCAACATAAAAATCACCGGCCGGGGCGCTGAAGGGGATGACGACCTGTTTCAGGTCCTTATCGGCTAAAAAAGTATACTCTTCGCCCGAGATGGTCGACGGCAGGGAGAGCTGGATATCGTATCCCTTATCGGAAAGTATGGTTTTCACATTGCCGCCGAGCATGTTGGCAATCTCACCAATGGCGTCCTGAACGTCCTCGTTGATCTCTTCAATATCCATGCCGAGAAAACTGGTGGTGATGGCAAGGGCGAGGGAATTAGGAAAATGAACGGCCAGCATGCCCTTATGGGTACCGGCAAGACCGACCATACCGGTGATGGAATCCTTGATGTTGCCTAATTCCACCAGGGGCTCACCCTGCTGACTGATTTCCATCATGACCATGCCGGTGAAAATTTCCACCGTGGCATCAACAACTTTTGGAATTATATCAGAAAAATCCCCCACTACGCTCCCTCCGGATTCAATGCACCGGCGGCTTATACCGCCGGCAAGACAATGGTCCTTACTTGCTGTCGCCCCCGCGACCCAGGATTTTTTTCCTACATGAACGGGCCAAGCACTTCATTGACCTTATCGGGAGTAAACGGTTTTTTAAGGGCGCCGACCGCACCAAGGCTTTTGGCTTCACCAATAATGTCATCGCCGGTTTCCGTTGAGATCATGAACACGGGAATGTCTTTTATGCCGTCACGGCCGCTTTTTTCCCGTAAAAATTCAATGCCGTTCATATTGGGCATATTAATATCGCTCAGCACAATATCCACAGATTCCTTCTCCAATACTTCCAGAGCTTCCAAACCATCGCCTGCCTCATAGATATCGCCAAAATCAAGACCAGCCTGGCGCAGAGAACGACTGACGATTTTCCGCATGGTGCTTGAGTCATCAACGAGTAATACATTTTTTGCCATGGTAATTCCTCCATTTTATATGGGCTTACTCAATAAGTCATCGTGTCAATACTTCCGCTTATTCCGCACAAACCGGAATTCATCCGGAATAAATCTGTTTTCTTTAAAAAGCATTCTATCAAGTTGATGCCGACGAAAGCAAGTTTTGCCGGAAAAAAATTATTTTTTTCCTTCGCTTCAAGATTCAGCACTCCATGCCAAAATAATGACTCACAGAAATAACAGCCGCACTCCCTGGACACCAATAGATACCATTTATATAATAATGCATTCTTTCGAGACGTTAAACATACAAGGACGGTATGGAATACTAATTGCTTGAACAACAGTTAAACTGAAAATCAAACAAACACTATGAAAATATATGCCAAAATACTGCCACTGATATTTATTTTTCTTGTCCTGTCGTTGCAACAGGCTGTGGCTGAAACTTCCCTGCTGCGTCAGGTGTCGACAACATCGACAACCGGAAATCTGCAGATTTTTCTGCGCCTGTCTGCTCTGCCTGAGGTTACAGTTGATACCCTGGGCAAAAGGGTCGATCTGCTCCTTGCCGACACCATTGCCGCCACGTCATTTAAGCCTCTTGTCGGTGATGACAAAATGGTCAAAATGATCTCCAGGAAGCAGAGCAAAGGCCTGCTGCTGTCTTTTTATTTCAGATATCCGCCGCAGCATGTACAACTAAAAAAAATGGAGGAAACCCGTTCAATCATGTTGAATATTCAATTGGGCAATCCTCTTTCGGCCCGCTACCCTGACCTTTCCTCCCGCCTGCATGGCGTGACTCTTCTTCATCGACAGGAAATTGATTTTACTAATCCCATATATGGCTCAACTTATGGGACCGACTGGAAACTCTTTATCAGACGTTACGAATCTCCGGTTTCCATCCGGCCACGATTTCTCCTGACCATGCCCCCCTTCCCCATGGCTGCCGCCATCCTGCCGAAGGTACCTGTCCCCGACTGGTTAGGGGAAAAAAATGTTCTGCTGAGCCGCCAAAAAGCATGGTTGCAGATCGCGGAAAACATCAAGAGCCAACTGGAGGACCAGGGAAATGAAAGTTATCGCAAACGGCTGCTGCTCACCTATGGCGAATGCCTCGTCCGCGCCGGCAAATACGAAGAGCCGTATAAACTCCTGCAACAGATCGCCCTCACCTATCCGGACAGCTCCCTTGCCGTCTATGGTGATATTCTCTTTGTATATGTAATTGCCCGGCATGAAGACCCCTACATTGCGGCCATAAATATTAAAAAATACATATCTGAAAAATATTTAGACAGCAACAATCCCCTGCTCCCCCGGCTCAATATCTTTGCGGCCGAACTGTCCCTGGAAACCGGCAGAGTGAAAGAGGCCGAAAAAATATTATCAAGAGATGATATTGCCTACCCGCAGGATGCCGACCTCCTCCGTCTGCTGCGCCAGGCAGACACCTATTATTTGTCGGCAGACAGCATCAAGGCCATGGTCGCCTATGATAAGATTGATAAAAGAGCAACGGTGATAGACAGTCATTCCCGTTCCCTGGCCCAGTTTTGCGATACCCTGTACACCCATCAACGTTATGCGGATGCAGTAAAAAAATACCAGGTGCTGGTCAAGCTGCTCAGCGGAGACGAACTGCAGCCCACAGCCATGTTCAGGCTGGCTGTAAGCAGACTGAAAAATGGAGAAAAATGGATAAAGATTATCCCGTTATTTGCTCAGATCCGAAACGCCTTTCCCGGTTCCGTGGGCGACTACCTGGCCGGGATCAAGCTGACGGACATCAAGTTTCTCCGCAAAATAATGACACCTGAGCAGGCTGCATCCTCCTATGGACAGATAGGCATGCAGGCCAATCGAAAACAGCTTCGCGAAGAGGCCCTTGTCAAGGAGGCCATGGTTAATGCCCTTGCCGGCAAACGGGAGACAAGCATCACCCTGGCCATGAAAATATTGCGCGATTTTCGGCACGGCCTGCTGACGACCGAAACAAAGGCCCTGATCATCTCCCAATTACCATCTGTTATCAAAGAGATGATTAAAAAAGGAAAATATGTCGATGCCCTGGTCCTTGCCAAACAGAATCGACGATTTTTTGCGCGCGGCTGGCTGGAGACAGAGTTGCTGTTTGATCTGGCGCACGCCTATGAACAGCTTGGGGCCTATGACCGGGCCGGCAGGGTTTATCAATATATCCTTAATGTTGCCACCGGCCGGGAACAGGAAAAGGCTTACGTTCCCATGATCAAGGCGCTGTACAATACCGGAAGATTTGATCTGGTCGAAGATTACGGCAATCAATATTTTTCCCGTTTTCCCAACAGCCCGGCCAGGGCGGAGGTCTACCTCCTGCGGGTCAAGGCACTGGAGAAAGCCGGTGACACCAAAGCCGCACTTCGACTTCTGGAAGAAGCGCACAGGCCAACAAACCCGGACATCGAGAAAACTGCCGCGCGATTATTTTTTAACCAGGGCCGGTGGCAAAAGGTTATTACTCTGTTAACCGATAAAAAACGCCTCTCCTGGACCGGGGCTGAGCGGGATTACCTGCTGGCGGAATCACTTTTCCAGGCTAAACAATTTGCAAAAGCCATCCCTGTATTTTCCCGATTGACCCAGGAAGATGCCTATGAAGACCAGGCCATGTTTCGCCTGGCGGAAATCTATGAAAAAACAGGAAAAAGGGAGAAGGCCCTTAACCGGTTCCGGCAACTGACCGAAAAAGGAAAAGATGCTCGTTGGAAAAAACTGGCAGAGGAAGAGATAAAAATCATGCAGCTTGGAATCAACAACAGTCCGGCTGACGATCAAAAAAAATAATTCCCGGTCATAACAGGAGGAGAAGCGATGCCCTTTGTTCAACAATTTGACACCACCATGCATCTGCTGCAGAAGGTGCTTGATCTCCGTTCCCGCAACCAGGAGATAATCAGTTCAAATATTGCCAATGCGGAGACACCCGGATATTCGGCAGTCTCCTTTGAATTTGAGGATCAACTCAAAAGCGCCATGCAGGAAGGAGGCCTGCGGCCGGTAACAACCAGAAAAAATCATATTGCCATAACCCCTGCTCACATCGACCAAATTCAGGGTCGGGTCATAGAAGAAAAAGACAAGACAGGTATTGGGGATAAAAACTCGGTCAGTGTTGACAAGGAAATGGTCAAACTCTCGGAAAACGAAATCCTTTATGAAGCAGCGGCCACAATGCTGAGGAAAAAATTATCTATTCTCCGCTACGCCGCAAATGATGGCAGGTAATTTGCATATTCCTTATAAAAAAATGTTCACGGAGTTACTATGGATATCTTTACAACCTTTAAAATTGCCGCATCCGGCCTGCAGGCACAACGGACCAGGCTTGACACAATCAGTTCCAACATCGCCAATGTGGATACTACCTCTACCCCGGAAGGCGGACCATACCGAAAGAAATCCGTCTATTTTCAGGCGACGCCCATTCCCTTTGCCGATCATCTGCAAAACAGTATGGGCAAAGGGCTCAGCGGTGTCAAGGTAACAAAAATTCTTGAAGACAAAAGTCCGCCGCTGCGTGTGTACAACCCTTCTCATCCCGATGCGGATAAAGACGGTTATGTGGCGATGCCCAATGTCAACGTCCTCAAGGAGATGACGGACATGATGTCGGCAACCAGGTCATACGAGGCCAACACCACCATCGTCAAATCTGCCAAACGTATGGCATTGAAGGCCCTTGAAATAGGCCGGTAATCTTTATTGCGGCTGCCGTGCCCTGTATATTACAGGCAGCCCCACCTGACAGAGGAAAAATTCATGCAGCCGATCCAGGGTATTCAATTATCCGCAACTCCAGCCACGGCAAAAAACACCGAAGTTGATCAAGCCGCTAAAAATTTTACAAAAATGCTCTCGGATATGGTCGGAGATGTTGCCGAGCAGCAGCAGGCCGCCGACAAGGAAGTTCAACAAGTGCATGCCGGCAA
>JALSNT010000511.1 GCA_026986885.1 Desulfobulbaceae bacterium | reverse complement strand
TGCCATTGATGTCAACTCGGGCAGAACTTCGAAAAACGGTGATTTTGAAGAGACCATCTTTTTGGCCAATATGGAAGCCGCCGTTGAGCTGGCCCGGCAGCTTCGGCTGCGCGACCTCGGCGGCCTGATCGTGGTCGATTTTATTGATATGCGCAATAAAAAGCATATCCGTGAGGTGGAAAAACAGGTCAAAACCAGCATGAAACGAGACAAGGCCAAGGTCGATATCAGCCGAATCTCGCGTTTTGGGCTGATGCAGATTTCCCGCCAGAAAATGGGGGCCCCCATTGAAAAGGGCAGTTATCTGACCTGTGAACACTGCCAGGGACGCGGGGTGGTGAAATCCGTGGAAACCCAGGCGCTCTATTTCCTCCGCCGTATCCAGACCGGAATTTTACGAAAAAAAGTTCATCGGGTGGAATGCCGGCTGCCACTGGAGGTGGCTAATTATCTTCTCAATAAGAAGAGAAAAGAACTTGCCGATCTTGAGGCCAGGCATGAGGCGACCATTGACGTCATACCCCGGCCGGAGATGAAACCCGGTGAGAATCAGATTGATTTTCTCCAGGCCCGGGCTTGATATATCGGCCGGGCATTAAACAGAAAAAACTTGCATACGAACATGAGATACGGTATGCTCGCTGCCGTTACCCGCGCCTGTAGCTCATCTGGATAGAGTATCGGACTACGAATCCGAGGGTAGCAGGTTCGAATCCTGCCAGGCGCACCAGAATTATGACGGGCCCGATCGGTTTATGCTGATCGGACCCGTTTTTTTTTGCTACCTGTCTGCCGGTTCCCGGCCATTTCAATCATTGTTTCCAGCCGTATCAACCGCCGGTCGTGGTCACGAAGCTCGCGGGCTAATTCGGAAAGCATTTTTCCTGAGCGATCAACCTTGTCGGTGAGCAGCAGGACATCCTTCGTGGCCGTCATGACATCCGAGATGGTGCTCATGCCGCCGTCCTGATTTCAGCAAGGGCCTGTTCTGCATCTAAAAGGCCCTGTTCCAGAGA
Source organism: Desulfobulbaceae bacterium (assembly GCA_026986885.1). The sequence goes on along the minus strand of JALSNT010000511.1, from coordinate 923 downwards.
TTTCTGTGCTCTGGCGGTTGCTGCGCGCACTTCCCTTAACAGGGCAGCCAGCAACTTGCAGCAACAAGGGATACCATCGCTTGCCGGTGGATGAACAAAAAAACGGCTGGCTGTTTTTTGTTGTATAATCAATACATTGCAAATGCATTCCAAGAGCGATGTTATCCCTTGTTGTCGGCTGGCTGAATTTGGGTGGTAATCAATTTTTTGTTTGTATTGTCTGAATATTTTCCGGAATCACGGAAAATATAAACATGGTATTGTCATGCAAAGTTGATGAGGACGTGAAAAAAGGAAGGTTAAGAGAAAAGTGTTTTAACGGGAACATAAAATATGATACACTGGTTAATAAATGCTGAATTTTTTTCATGGATTATGGAACGGATTCCGTATTGTTTCATTGGCCTGCAATGCGATAGGAAAAAGGGGAGGACGTGATTTATGCATAAATGGTTGTGTTTCACTTTAGCGATTCTGGCGGTGGTCTGTGGTTGGCAGTCGGTCCGGGCAGCCGAATCAACGGCCGATGTTGTTGTCAGTAATGCACAGAAAGAAAAACTACGCAAGGAAATTGTCGGTAATCTGATACTCCCCGGGGAGCAGCAGGAATATGTCATCGGTCTTGGCGATGTGCTTTCCGTCAAGGTCTATGGGGAAGGTGAGATGACGGCATCATCTGCTGCCGGCAATAACCGGGCTGGAGCTGCAGTAGCCGGCGGCGCCGGCGGTGGTGGAGGCGATATCCTCCGTCAACCCGGATCAGGCGGCGAGGTGCGGCTGGATGGCCGTATATCGTTAAAGCATATCGGAGATATTGAGGTGGCCGGTATGACGCTTACCCAGGCGGCCGATTATCTGAAAAAACTCTACCAGACGGTTTTTGATGATCCCATTGTCACTGTGGTACTTGTCCAGAGCAACAG
>JALSNT010000510.1 GCA_026986885.1 Desulfobulbaceae bacterium | reverse complement strand
ATAATCATGGAATTTTTTTTTGTTGTGCCGGGTGCATGGATTAAGGCGTCTATCAGAGTAAAACAGGAAATGAGATTGTCCATGCGGGCGCCTGTCAGGAAATCACCCCGCAGGCCGGTCAGGGCCGGCGGTTGGTTATCGTAGAAGAAAAGATCATGGCCGATGATCTCTTTGACGACGGCACCGGGATGTTCCCGGACTGTTTGTTGCCTGAGGATATCAGTAAAACTGCATTCGTCATCCGATGTCAGCAGCAGGGGGACAAGATCCGTCTGTTTATTGATTGTTTTTTTGCTGTGAGCCTCCCTGTCCAAATGAACAGCCAGACTGGGTATCACGGCTATTGGTCGTTTGCAATCGATCAAGCCGCTCTGCAGACCACCACTGTCGTCCAGCCAGGAAAGGCGTCCGGCAAGGGAAAGGTCGCGGTCAAACCAGGTGGAAAGCAGGGGACCGCCGTATACCTCAACCCCGCATTGCAGCATATTTTTTTTTCGTTGCACTGGATTGGGTTTTAATTTGAGGCAGGGGGAATCGGTATGTGCCCCGGCGATTCTCAGGCCATTGCGGTCGGGAGACGCGGCCGTCAGTGTGAAGGCGGCCAGGCCTGCGTGCTGATTGACGATAAAAAACCTGCCCGGTCCAGGCATTGTCCAGTCATCGGCGAGTCGAAGCCGGGAAAAACCATTATCCAGCAGCCGGCTGACCAGGTGATCGGTTGCATGATACGGCGTGGGGGAGTCGGCAATAAAAGCAAGCAGATCGTTAATTTTTGCGGATTGTATCGCCATTATTGTTATGTTCTCGCAAATTTTCTTTTGTTTTCTTTTTGATTGCGGATGTATATATAGAGTAGCGTGGCTATCCCAGGAATGCAAACCAACTCTGACACGTTTAAGAAAAAATAATTCAGGAGAAAAGAAAAAATGTTTGATGCCCAACAATTGCTTGGCAAGATTGTACGGGAAACACTTGGCTCCACCGGTGGCGGTTCCGGCCTGATGGATTCGCTGGCATCGGGAACAGGCCTGATGACGGTTATCGGCCTTGGCGTCGGCGCCTATGAAATTTTATCGGAACAAAAAACGCAGCAACAGCGACAACCACCAACCGGAGGCGCAACTCCTCCGCCCCCACCCATACCGGGACAGACCTCCGCTCCACCGCCGCCACCTCCTCCGGGCGCCGGTAACATGCCCTCACCACCGCCAGGCAGACGGACTGTCGGCAACGACGAGGCAAATCCAGAGTTACCGCCTGATCAGCTTGCCAGGCGCATGATCCAGGCCATGATTGCCGCGGCCCATGCCGACGGAACCCTGGATCAGGATGAGGAACAGGCCATCCTGGAAAAACTGCGCAATGCCGAGTTGAGCGGCGAGGAAAAGATGTTTCTCCTTGATGAACTGCGCCATCCCAGGAGCATTGAGGAGTTGACCATTGGCATAACTGATCCGGCATCGGCAAAGACCATGTATCTGCTGGCAGCAGGAGCCATCACCGCGGATACCGATGCCGAACGCCAGTGGCTGGACACGCTCGGTCAGGCGCTTGGCCTAAGCCCTGCCGTCCGAAAATTTTTAGAAGAACAGACCGGTTCCCCGACATAGGATTTTTTCGGTCTGTTCTCCCGTAACAGAGGACGGAAGACAGGGGCGGGATGACCGTCTAATTTCTGCCTGCGGTGTGCATAACTGCGGTTTATTACCGTTCAAACATGGAGGCAATGCCGCCGATGACCGATCCTTCGCCCACGCTCTGGCCGCCCGTCTGCGGGGCTGCCTGGTAGATACGTCCGGCCAGTCTTGAGAAGGGCAGGGACTGCAGCCAGACATGGCCGGGACCCTGCAGGGTGGCAAAGAAAAAACTTTCGCCGCCGAAGATTGCCGATTTTACATTGCCGACATATTCGATGTCGTAATGTACCGTCCGCGTCAGGGCGACCAGGCAACCGGTGTCGACCCGCAGCGTTTCTCCGGCTGCCAGCTCTTTTTCGACGATGGTGCCGCCTGCGTGAACAAAGGTAAGGCCGTCACCATCAAGTTGCTGCATGATAAAACCCTCGCCGCCAAACAGGGCGGCGCCGATCTTCTTCTGAAAGGCCACCCCGATGGCCACCCCTCTGGCCGCGCAGAGGAAGGCATCTTTCTGGCAGATAATGCGACCGTTGTATTTTTTCAGATCCAGCGGGATGATTTTGCCCGGATAGGGGGCGGCAAAGGCGGCCTTTCCCTTGCCCCGGCCGGTATGGGTAAACATGGTAATGAACAAACCCTCTCCGGAAATCAAGCGCTTGCCCGCCCCCAACATTTTATCGAAAAATCCGCCGGACTGGGAACTCAGGGAGCCATCGCCGAAAATGGTATCCATTTTTATGCCGTCACTCATATACATCATGGCACCTGCTTCGGCGACAACACTCTCTTCCGGGTCAAGTTCTATTTCAACAAACTGCATCTCATGCCCGAATATCTCGAAATCAATTTCATGGGCCTGTTGGCCGGAAACAGGTGGCGGATTACCTTGGGCTGCAGCGGGATTGTTCAACTCCGGGATTTCCGAGATCGGCTGCCAGTCAGCAAAACCTTCCCGCCAGACAAGGGTTGCAGGGGAATACTGACCCGATGCAATGGATGCAGTGAGTTGGGCGGTCGAAAACGGGCCTATTGATTTACCATTGGCGGCGACATACCAGGTGGACATATTTTTACCTCTTTATTGGTCAAGGAATGATAAAGGAAACTCCATGAAATTTTCATGAAACCTTCATGAAGGTTGACGATGCCGTTATCTCTGGTATACAGGTTTTTCCCCGGTAGAGAAAAGAAAAAAAATGAAGAACAGGAAAAACAGGAAAAAACATATTCTGCTTCTTGAACCCTATTACGGTGGTTCCCATAAGGCCTTTCTTGACGGTTTGCAGGAGCATGTTGACCTGCAGTTTACTCTGCTCACCCTGCCTGCCCGGAAATGGAAGATGCGTATGCAGACGGCTGCGCCCTTTATGGCCGAGCGGATTATGCAGTTCTTCGGGCAGGGAATGACATTTGATGCCATCCTCTGTTCGACTTTTCTTGATGTTGCCGTTCTGCGCGCCCTGCTTGGTCGTCGCAATATACAACTTCCGCTTGCCGTCTATTTCCATGAAAATCAGTTTGCCTATCCCGGACAAATCCACGATCCGGCATTTTTTCAGTTTACCGGCATCAACTGGACAACAGGGCTTGCCGCAGACCGTCTTTTCTTTAACAGTAACTTTAACCTTGAGTCTTTTTTATCTGGCATAAAGTTATTTTTAGGCAAAGTCCCTGATATTGATCTTGACTTTTGCCTGTCAAGAATCAGGGAAAAATCCAGTGTACTTTATCCCGGCATTGATTTTTCCGCCATTGATCGACAACTCCCGTTAACCTGCGGCAACGGTCCACCTGTTATAGTATGGAATCACAGGTGGGAGCACGATAAGGATCCGGAGACATTTTTTACGGCTCTTTTCCAGTTACAGGAACAGGGAGTACCGTTTAAAGTTATTGTTTTAGGTGAGAGGTTTGCGCAGCAGCCGCAAATTTTTTCGGCGGCAGAGAAACGTCTGCAACAAGGAGGAAAAATACTCCATTTCGGATATGCGAAAAGCCGCGACCAATATGCGCGGTTATTATGTCGGGGAGACCTTGTGGTGTCAACCGCCCGGCATGAATTTTTCGGAATTTCCATGCTGGAAGGTGTGCGGGCCGGCTGCAGGCCACTGGTCCCGGCTGAGCTTTCCTATCCGGAATTATATCCGGAAGAATTTTGCTACCCCAGGCAATGTTTCAAAAAAATGCTGCGTCAGGCGCTGGCAGAGACCACAAACAACCGGAAAGAGGATTACCATCATCTTGCTGATTCTTTTTCCTGGCCCCTGGCAGCCGGTCGCTATCAACAGCGCCTGCGTGAACTGTGCGGAAAAGAAAACAGTTAAAATGGGGTGTTTTTCTGGACAAAACCGCACGTATCCGATAGGTTTGGGCTCCTGAAAAAAGGAGGCTGTTTTCTTGGTTGCAGGTCGATTTTTTTCAATTCATTGTGAAAAATACCGAAATATCAGACCGACTTTAGTTAAGAAAAAAATAAAAAATGTCTAAAAACATAATTCTTATTGGTTTCATGGGCGTGGGCAAAGGAAGAACAGCCCGGATGCTTGCCAAAAAAACAGGGTGTTATACGGTTGACACCGATGATCTGATTGAAACCATGGTTAAAATGAAGATCCGTGATATTTTTGCTGTTCACGGCGAACCATATTTTCGCAAGCTGGAACAGCAGACAGCCGACTGGCTGCGCAAATACGTCAAGCACACCATAGTTTCCACCGGCGGCGGTTTTTTTCAGGTTAAAAAACTGCATAAACTGGGCCTGATTATCTACCTGCATTCATCGGTTGAGGCCATATTGGAGTCCATCATGCAGCACCCGAATGCAAAGAAAAAAATCAAAAAACGCCCCCTGCTGCAGGATCTTGGTCGGGCCGAAGCGCTGTATGGTGAACGTCTGCCTCTCTATCGGCAGGCAGCGGATATTGAAATCAATATTCAGGGGCGGGAAATTGAAGAAGTGGCCAATGAAATTATTTCCCGATTAGAGAGAAGGTAAATTCTGGTCATGGACATAAAAGAGCGCAATCAGACAGGAGGGGATGCAGAGCGTGATGCCTGGCTGACCAATTTTTACACGGAAAACCATCTTTCCTATGAGGCTTTTCCGGACAAGGTCGCTTCTCCTGAGCAACTCAACTTTATCGTCCACATGGATGGAGAAAAAAATTATTATCCCTGTTCCGACGAGCTCTTTACCGCCATTATTGAAAAACGTGCCGATAACCTGCTGGGCCCAGCCTATGCCGAGATATGGGACAGAATCCAGGAGCTGGTTTCCAGAGTGGTTGTTGATACCTACCGGCGCACGTACATGCTCAGCCTGCTGGCCATCAAGTATCAGCACGAAATCACGTCCCGGGTCCTTCTGCCGACACGACTTGAAAAACGGCTGCTTGGTATTTTCACCACCATTTCCGACATCAACCGGCCCCTTGCCGCCGTGCGTGAGCAGGAAAACATGCGGGCTGCCCGCTTCCTGGCCTCAACGGAATTCCGCGACGCCTTTGTCTCCAGACAGGGCCTGCGGCTTGATGACCATTCCACCTTAAATGATATTGACCTGCAGGTACACCTGCTAAAGCTGCAACGACTGCTGCTCCTGTCAACAGTGCAGGCTCTCTGGCAGGGCAATGCGGACAAGGCTGACATCAATGCCATAATGAACACAACCATATCCGGGGACGGGTGGCGCTGGTTTGCCGGTAAACTGCGAAGTATTCTCCTCAGCAGCAAGCGTGCCTATCTCCTCTGGATCGCCGGTCAATCGGGTGAGATCGTCTTTGACCTTGCCATTATTCGTTTATTGATGAATCTTGGTATTAAGGTTATCCTGGCCGTGAAACAGGATTTTTTCTACCGCCGGATTTCATTTGGCGATATCCTGGAAGACCCGGTACTGGAAAAGGCGATGGCCGGAGCCACCCTGATAAGCGACGCGGCAATTTCCAAAAACAGACTGCTTCATCTTTTACATGAGGACAATAAATTACTGGTTATCTCCGACGGCACCGGCGAACAGTTTAATCCCCTGCGCACCTCGGTCACCTTTGCTCGATCCTTCAAAGAGGCCGATCTTGTTATCAACAGATGCCCCGGCAGCAGAGTCTGTATGAATAACCGGTTTCGCTTTACCCGTGATATGATTTCTTTTGTCAGGGAAGATGAGGGGCAAATCAGGGTAAGCTTACAGAAACATCATCCGGCTGCCATTCGTTTTTCCGAGTCTGATCTCAGGGCCAAGGCCCAGTACCTGATCAATATGGCAAAAAAAGAAAAACACCGGGGCCGGAAGATCATGTTTTATTCCGCCATTGTCGGCTCCATCCCCGGCCAGTTAGCCATGGCCAAGAAGATCCTTAATGTTTTTGTTGAGTATCTTCGGTCAACCATTGATGATATCGTTATTATTAATCCAGGCGAATATTTTGAAGAGGGCATGGATGCCGATGATATCATGTACATGTGGGAGATTTTTCAACGTTCGGGCGTCATTGATATCTGGCGTTTTCAGACCGTAGCTGATGTTGAGAAGGCCTTTGAACTGATGGGCGACAAGGTCCCGCCTGAATGGACGGGCAAAGATGCCACCTATTCAACCGGTTGTACCAAGGAGATGGAAATCGCCATGGATATCCAGAAAAAATATCCTGAGATGCAGTTGATCGGCCCTCCCTGGGAAAAATTTCAGCGGCGCAGGGAGTATGGGGTTGGCAAGCTCTATGACCGTGCCCTGGCCGATGGTGCGTAAAAAACGCTTTATGCCCCTGTATCTGCATTTTATCCGGCATGGAAAGACAACGGCTCCTGCAGGTTGTCTGTTAGGCTCAACAGAGGTGGAGCTGAACGATGAAGGACGCCGCCGGATCAGAAAACTGGCTGACCGTCTGCCCAGCAGTCTTCCCTGTTTGTGCAGCCCCATGCTGCGCACCAGGCAGACAATGGATGTGCTTAAGCAGCAGGGCGTTGCGGCGTCGGTTGAAGTCGATGAGCGATTGCGGGAGATTGATTTTGGTGACTGGGAAATGAAGACCTTTGCGGACCTTGCCGAAGAGGGGGTTGATTTTTCCGCCTGGCAGGAATACCACCATTTTTGTTTTCCCGGCGGCGAATCCATTGCTGAGTTTACCGGTCGGCTGCAGGCCCTTATCCATGAATGGACCAGCCTTGCCGCCTCCAAAAAAAATGGACAGTTACTGATTGTTACGCACGGCGGAGTAATCAGGACCATGCTCTGCCTGCTGCTTGGAATTGACCATAAGAATTATCTTGTTTTTAATGTCGACTACGGGTCCTGGACAACGGTTGTTCTGCATTCGGGCGGCGGTATCCTGACCGGCCTTAATCGATGAGTTAAATGCAGCCTGAATTGAGCGCTGGTTGAGTGTTCCTTGGCGTTCAGGGCTGGTTTGCAGGTGACGGACAAAGTAGATGACGGAAAAAAAACAAACAAAAAATTCACTTATCCTTGTCACCGGCGGCAGCAGATCGGGAAAATCAGCTTTTGCCCAGCAGTATGCAGAGCGAAGTACCGGCCCTCGACTGTTCATTGCCACCTGCCCCTGCACGGATAAAGAAATGGCTGATCGCATTCGGTTGCATCAGCAGGCACGAACCGATAAGGGATGGCTTACCGTTGAAGAGCAGATGCAGCCGGCAGCAGCCATTAACAACGCCGGGGACGGTACATGCATCCTCCTTGACTGTCTGACCTTGTGGATAAATAATCTTCTTTTTAAAAGTCGGGAGCAGGGAAAACTCCTGACGGAAGAAGAGATGATTTCCCTGGCGGACAGACTTGCCGATGCGGCTAAAAACCATAGGGGCACGGTTATCATGGTAACCGGTGAGGTGGGGCAGGGGATTGTCCCGGAAAACGCATTGGCCAGAAGATACCGTGATCTTGTTGGCCGTTGTAACCAGTGTGTTGCCAGGCGGGCAGATCATGTCTTTCTGGTGAGTTGCGGAATTGCCTTGCGGCTGCAATGAACCGCAGAGTGACGAATGCCGAATATCGAAGTTTTTTACTTCTGCGGTTCGACATTTTCTACTACTGTGAATGAATATCAAATTGAAAAAAACTATAAAAATTTGAGATATTATGAAACCAGTAACACAAAAAGAAAATTCATTTTTAGATTCAGTTGTCAAAGATATATTTCCCCAGGATACTGCCTTGCGGGAGCAGGCGACCGGTCATCTTGAGCAGTTGACCATGCCCCATTGGGCCCTTGGCGACCTGATGGATCTGGCTGTTGATCTCGCCGGCATGACCCGTTCCCTGCAACCGCCGGTTGCGCGCAAGACCGTTGTCGTCATGGTTGGCGATCACGGGGTGACCGAAGAAGGCGTGTCCAAATATCCCTCGGAAGTCACGGCGCAGATGGTTTATAATTTTGTTGCCGGTGGCGCAGGCATCAATGCCCTGGCCAGGCAGGCCGGGGCAGAGGTTGAGGTGGTGGACATGGGGACGGCCGCTGATCTCAGCGATCTCGTCGCCAAGGGCGCTATCCGTTCAAAAAAGATCGGAGCCGGTACCGCAAATATTGCCAAAGGCCCGGCAATGAGCAGAACACATGCGGTCATGGCCGTTGAAGCTGGTATTGAAGTGGCATATTCCCTTGCCGACCAGGTGGATGTTTTTGCCACCGGCGACATGGGAATCGGCAACACAACTCCATCAACCGCCATTGCCGCCGTCCTGACCGGTAAACCGGTTGCTGAACTGACCGGCCGGGGAACCGGACTTGATGATGAGCAGTTACAGAAAAAAACAGCGGTTATAGAGAAGATACTCGATGTGAACCGACCGGATAAAGAT
>JALSNT010000509.1 GCA_026986885.1 Desulfobulbaceae bacterium | reverse complement strand
ATCCAGGCCTTGCGCCGTAAGGCCGATGCGGTTGCCATGTCTGATTTTGAAGCCGCCATTGATCGTATTGTCGCCGGACCGGAGAAAAAACACCGGGCGCTTAATCCGGAAGAAAAACATCGAGTCGCCTTTCATGAATCCGGTCATACCCTGGTGGCGGAAACCGTACCCACCGGCGAGCCGGTACACAAAGTGTCGATTATTCCCCGCGGCGTTGCCGCCCTTGGCTATACCATGCAGTTACCGGTGGAGGAAAAATTTCTTTCAACCGAAGCAGAGCTGAAAGACCAGATCGCCATCCTGTTAGGCGGGCGGGTGGCCGAAGAGGTCGTCTTCGGGGATATTTCCAGTGGCGCTTCCAATGACCTGGAACGGGCCTCCGAGATTGCCCGTTCCATGATTACCCGTCTGGGCATGAGCAAAAAACTGGGGCCGCTTACCTATGGTAAACACCAGGAATTGCAGTACCTCGGAATCCAGGGCCAGGAAGAACGCAATTTCAGTGAGGCCACAGCGCAGATGATCGACGAAGAGACCCGGCAGATAGTGGAGGAACAGCATCGGGTCGCCACCACGATTATCACGGAAAAACGTAAGGTTCTTGAGGCACTGGCAGTCCAGCTCGAGGAAAAAGAGGTAATCAGCGGCGAAGAGGTAGAAGAGATCATCAAAAAGGTGGCAGGGACAAACGGGAAAAACGCATGACCGGGCAGGAGCAGACTACATCGGTACCGCCTCGGGAGTTACTTACCCTGAAAGAGGTTATTGCCATGGGGGTGGGCGGCATGGTGGGCGGCGGCATTTTTTCCGTGCTTGGTCTGGCCATTGCCCAGGCCGGTCATGCCGCACCCGTAGCCTTTGCTCTTTGTGGTATCATAGCCCTGTTGACCGGCATTTCCTATGCCCGCCTGGGGGTTGCCTTCCGCTCCGACGGCGGTTCCTTTACCTACCTGGAACATGCCTTCCGCCATCCCAATATCTCCGGTTTCGGCGGCTGGATGCTGCTGGTCGGCTATATCGGTACCATGGCACTGTATTCATATACCTTCGGGGTGTACGGCACAGCCATGTTGGGCGGCGGCGCCCATGGAGGTTCCATGCATCACCTGCTGGAATCTCTTATCCTCCTTATTTTCCTCGGCATTAATCTTTACGGGGTCAAGGCCAGCGGCACCAGTGAACTGATAATCGTCACCATTAAGATGCTGATCCTTTTTCTTTTCGGGACCATCGGTCTTTTTTATGCCAGACCCGACCACCTGCTGCCGGTATTTAACCGGGGCTACGGCGGGGTTGTTATGGGCGCTGCCCTGATCTTTGTCGCCTATGAAGGGTTTGAGCTGATCCCCAATGCCGCCAATGAGATGGTGGAGCCGGAACGTAATCTGCATCGGGGCATCCTCTGGTCGATCTCTATTACCATCGCCGTCTATGTCCTGGTTTCCCTGGTGGCGGTGGGTAATCTGCTGCCCGAGGAAATTATCCGCTATAAAGAATATGCGCTGGCCGTTGCCGCCAAACCATTTCTGGGACAGGCCGGGTTTCAGCTTATTGGTCTGGCGGCCCTGTTTTCAACGGCCTCGGCCATCAATGCCACCATGTTCGGTACTGCCCGCCTGGGAATGGTCATGGCCACGGAAAAGGCGCTGCCTATGGTTTTTGCCTTTCGCCGCCGGCAGAATAATATCCCCTGGGTCAGTCTGCTGGTTATCACCGGCTTGACGCTTGTCTTTGTCAATGTCGCCAACCTGACTATTATTTCCTCCTTTGCCAGCTCGACCTTCCTGCTCATCTTTGCAGCCATCAATCTCTCCGCCCTGCGGCTGCGCCATCGCATCAGGGCAAGCAATATTGTTGCCGTGACCGGACTCCTGTTTTCTCTGCTTTCCTGGCTGGCCCTGCTGGTGTATCTTTTCCGCTCAAACCGGCAAAGTCTTTACTGGATCG
>JALSNT010000508.1 GCA_026986885.1 Desulfobulbaceae bacterium | reverse complement strand
CCTGCTCCACAACGGCATAGCACCGGCTGCGGAAGAACTGATAACAGAGCTGGCACGTCTGCACAGCGATGGAGCGCCGCTTGCCGTTAAGCCCTGGACCGAGGATACTGCCGACAGGCCGCCGCTCACTGCCCGGCCCGGACCTTCCCTCACCGTTGCCCGCTTCACCGGCACAATCGACACCTCGCAGCAGATTACCAGCTACTCCGGCCTGACCGCCGACCACGATCCCCGGCCGGAACAACCTGATTATGATGACGGCAGCAATGCACAGCTGCAACCTCCCCCCGGCCTGAATGTCTTCAGCTTTCCCAAAGGACCGGCCGCCGGCACCTGCCTGCATGCCATTCTGGAACGTATCGACTTTACCGATCCCGGAGAACATGAAGCAATCATCGCCGACCAACTGGCCAGGGCCGGTTTTGAGCAGCACTGGCAGCAACCGGTCACCAACTGGATACAGGCCGTCCTGGCCACCAACCTTATGCCGACCTTTTCGCTCAACCAGCTTGCACCGAAAAACCGCATTAATGAAATGGGTTTTTCCTTCCCGCTGAAAAACATGCGCATCTCCCGCGTAAACCAGGCGCTGGCCTCTGCCGATATCGCCCCGCTACCTGAGCGGCAGACAACCGTACAGGGGCTGATGGTCGGCTTTATCGATCTGATTTTCCGCCACCGGGATCAATATTTTATTGTTGATTACAAGTCAAACTACCTGGGAGAATCACCGGAGGACTACAGGCCGGAAAAACTTGCCGCCGCCATGCTGGAACACCGTTACGACCTGCAATACCTTATCTACGCCCTGGCACTGCACCGGTACCTAAGCGCACGAATTCCTGATTATGACTATGACCGTCATTTCGGCGGCATCTTTTACCTCTTCCTGCGTGGCATGGACCCGTGCCATCCACAGGGTACCGGTATTTTCAACGCCGGACCCTCCCTGGAGCTGATTACCCGGCTTGACCGCTGCTGCGGCGGTAAAGGGGAGGAATCATGAAAACCCTTGTCAGGCAGGCATGCAAACGTGGTGATATCCGGCCTCTGGATATGGAAACCGGACTGTTTCTCTATGAACGTGACGGCGGCCGCACCCCTGAATTACTGCCGGCAGCGGCACTGGCATCGGCAGCCGTGGGCATGGGTCACGTCTGCCTGCCGCTTGACCGGGCAGCAAGCCTCCTGTCCGGCAAAGATCAGGCGGCCATGCCCGACCTGGCAAACCGGCGGCGCAAACTTCTTGCAACATCGGTGGTCGGCAGACCGGGAGAGGTTGCGCCTCTTATCCTTGACAACAGGAATCGACTGTATCTCTACCGGTTTTTCCTCTGCGAACAGCGGGTTGCCGGGTGGCTGACCGACAAGGCCGACATCCTGAACCACATTGATACGGCAACAGGACGGCAACTGCTTGCCCGACTCTTTCCTGCAGACAAAGATAAAAATAAAAAAAGAATCAATGACCAGCTCATCGCCGCTGCCCTCTCTCTGCTGAAACCGCTGCTTATCATCTCCGGCGGGCCGGGAACCGGCAAAACCTGGACAGTGGCCCGCATTCTTGCCCTGCACCAGGCCATGGCTAACGGGGGAAAAAACGGGGAAAACCAGCGCCTTGGCCTGGCCGCCCCCACCGGCAAGGCCGCCGCCCGCCTGCAGCAGTCCCTGCAGCAGGCAGCCGCAGCAATTGACCTGGACACCACGAACATGCAACAGTTGCAGACAAAGACCCTGCATCGGCTGCTTGGTTATCGACCGCGAGTCGACGGGTTCCGCCATAATGAACAAAATCCGCTGCGGTTGGATCTGCTGGTGGTAGACGAGGCTTCCATGATCGATATTTCGCTGATGGATGCCCTGCTCAGCGCCCTGCCGCCCACCTGCCGCCTTATCCTGCTGGGTGACCGCCACCAGTTAGCCTCGGTGGAGGCGGGCAGCCTGTTTGCCGATCTCTGCAGCAACAGGAAAAATAGCTGGTCGCCGCAACTCTGCCGTCAACTTGAGGATTTGACCGGCTGTGCACCGCTTCCCCAAACCACATCAGCAGCGGCCGGCAACGACACCGTTGTCACCCTGGGCAAAAGTTTCCGCTTCGATAACGCAAGCGGTATCGGCATGCTGGCCACAACAGTCAACAGCGGAGACCTGGAAAAGGTGAAACACTGCCTGCAGTCACCTTTTCCCGACCTGGAGATCAACTACACAACCGGCAATGAACGCAGACAATGGCTGCGCAGACAGATTCTTCGTGGATACAGAAAAATGATAACCGCGCAAACCATTGAAGAGGCCTTCGCCGCCCTGGAGTCCTTCCGCATTCTCTGCGCCGTCCGTAAAGGAGCTGCCGGGGTCGAAACCATTAATCTGTGGGCAAGACAAGTGCTGGCCGATGAAAAATTAATCCCCGATGATACGGACTGGTTTGCAGGCAGACCGATTATTATCCGCCGTAACCAGTACCGGATGCACCTTTTTAACGGTGATACCGGCATACTCCGCCATGACGATGCGGGCCGCCTCAAGGCCTGGTTTATGCAGGCCGACAACCGCCTGCACGGTTTCTCACCCGGCAGCCTGCCCGAACACGAAGACGCCTGGGCGATCACTGTTCATAAGGCCCAGGGTTCGGAATTCGATAAGGTGCTTCTCCTTCTGCCCGAAGAAGAAAGCCGGGTTTTGAGCCGGGAACTACTGTACACCGGTATCACCAGGGCAAAAACACAACTCATCCTCTGTGGCGATAAAACACGAATTGCAACCGCTGTCCGCCGCCGGACCAACCGCTGGTCCGGACTGGCCGATCGACTGCAGGCAACGGAATAATCCCGAAAAAATACAAAAAATGTTTTCAAAAACTTATTTTTCCGTTACTCATTTACGAAGAGACATTTAGACGTCTGTTGATTTAATAAGCGATAATCCCTTTTTATTCGGAGAATCATTATGAACTACTCCCCGGAAGTCCAGGAAATGCACTGCATCGCCCAGGGGCCGAACCACGGCCCGGCACCCATTCCCCAGGAAGGGCAATGGAACCAGGTGCGCCAGGTGACCGACATCAACGGCCTGACCCACGGCGTGGGCTGGTGTGCGCCCCAGCAGGGCGCCTGCAAACTGACCCTCAATATTAAAGACGGTATCATCGAAGAGGCGCTTGTCGAAACCGTGGGCTGCACCGGCATGACCCATTCGGCGGCCATGGCCTCGGAGATCCTGCCAGGCAAGACCATCCTGGAAGCCCTCAATGTTGATCTGGTCTGTGACGCCATCAACACGGCCATGCGCGAGCTTTTTTTACAGATCTCCTACGGCCGCAGCCAGTCCGCCTTTTCCGAAGGAGGACTGCTCATCGGCGCCGGTCTGGAGGATCTGGGCAAGGGGCTGCGTTCGGTCACCGGCACCATGTACGGCACCAATCTCAAAGGCCCCCGCTATCTTGAGATGGCGGAAGGCTATGTCTGGGAGGTCGGCCTGGATGACAATGACGAAATCTGCGGCTACAAGTTCGTCAGTCTCGGCCGGATGATGGATATGATCAAAGACGGCATGGATGCGGGCGAGGCCCTGGCAAAGGCGACCGGAACCTACGGCCGGTTTGAGGATGCCGTAAAAACCATTGATCCGCGCAAGGACTAAGAGAGGAGAAAACATGGCTCTTTTTGAAGGATTTGAGAGAAGAATCGACAAAATAAATAAAGTTCTGGCCGAGTACTCCATCAAGGATCTCGATGAGGCAAAGGCAATCTGCAACGATGCCGGGGTGGATGTGTATGCAATCGTCAAAGAGGTGCAGCCGATCTGCTTTGAAAACGCCTGCTGGGCCTATACCGTGGGCGGGGCCATTGCCCTGAAAAAAGGATTAAAAAAGGCCGAAGAAATCGCCCCGGCCCTGGGCATCGGCCTGCAGGCCTTCTGCATCCCCGGTTCAGTGGCGGATGAACGAAAAGTAGGTATCGGCCACGGTAACCTGGCAGGCATGTTACTGGCGGAACAGACCCGCTGTTTTGCCTTTATCGCCGGCCATGAATCCTTTGCCGCCGCTGAAGGCGCCATCGGCATTGCCCGCTCGGCCAACCGGGTGCGCACCGAACCGTTACGGGTTATTCTTAATGGCCTGGGTAAGGATGCCGCCTATATCATCTCCCGGATCAACGGTTTTACCTATGTAAAGACCCGGTTCGATTATGCCGCTGATGAGTTGCACGTTGTTGAACGACGGCCCTTTTCCAAGGGGGAACGGGCGGCGGTCAACTGTTACGGCTCCGATGACGTCCGCGAGGGTGTGGCCATCAATCACCTGGAAGGTGTGGATGTCTCCATCACCGGCAACTCCACCAACCCAACCCGCTTCCAGCATCCGGTGGCCGGGACCTATAAAAAGGAATGCGTTCAACAGGGAAAAAAATACTTTTCCGTGGCCTCGGGCGGCGGCACCGGCCGCACCCTGCATCCGGACAACATGGCAGCCGGACCGGCCTCCTACGGCATGACCGACACCATGGGACGAATGCACTGCGATGCCCAGTTTGCCGGTTCCTCGTCCGTACCCGCCCATGTGGAGATGATGGGCTTTATCGGCATGGGCAACAACCCCATGGTCGGCGCTTCAGTGGCCGTGGCAGTGGCCCTGCAACAGGCACAGGCCTGAGAGCCTGATTTTCAGCCGAATCCCCGGCCGGCGGAACCTCTTTCAGGGTCAGCCGGTCCAGCCCCTTAAAAAAAGTCCGAACCTGCCGACCACCCGGCAGGTTTCGGACTTTTTTTATTCATCATCCCTGTTCACCGAATTGTTTGGTCGCCTGGGCTATATTAAGACCAATAAACGATTGTCATCGATACAATGTCGTCACATTCCGATCCGTAAAAAATCATATTTGCCGGTATCCTTTGGCACACAAGGATTTTCAGGCAGCCACAACTGGGCGGGTGTTTCTTTGAACTTAAACTGGTTGATTTGATGTTGTTTTACCGGTACGTTAAAGTTTTATTAAACTCAAATTTCTTCACAAGCCAACCAGCATTTCCACGAGAAACGATGTACAAATCCCTTAAAAGGAGCATGAGACCTGGTTATGAAAAATATTATTGTTTATCTCGTTACAGTGTTACTGGCCATTACCACCTCAGCATATAGCGCTGAAGATATCTCTCCCGTTGTTTCCCTGCTTCTAAAACCTCCTATTTGTAAATGCAGGGCAACACTCCTTGCTGATCTGAACGGTCCCGGAAATCAACCGTATGCCAAAAGGGCTCATTTTACTGATCTCGGAAACCTTACCCTGTTTTTTGCCGACCACCCTGATACCGGCATCGAGCTATGGGTGACCGATGGCACACCCGCAGGCACCCATATAGTAAAAGATATTTACCCGGGACCGGACGATGGCATCTTTACAGCAGATAGTACCCTTCGAAACATGATTCGTGTTGGCGACAAAGTATATTTTCTCGCCGATGATGGTACACACGGCAGGGAACTATGGGCTACCAACGGCACCGCGTCCGGAACATACATGGTAATGGATATCAATGATGGTAATTCCAATTCACATTCGCGGATTAAAGACCTTACCGAATTTAACAACAAACTCTATTTCCTGGTTGGCGATGCAGGAGGAACTCAATTTCAAAACCAGGGCTTATGGGTATCAGAGGGAACTGCCGCTACAACCAGGGTTGTTGCCAGTCCGCCAATTGTCGGGACCTGGTCCGGGGAAGTGTCCGGCACCATGATCGTCTTTAAGAACAATCTGTTTTTCGTGGCAAGTGGCCAGGACGCAGGTGGCCAGGACACGGGGTATGAACTGTGGAAGTCAAACGGCATTTCAGGGGCAAGTCTGGTTATGGACATCCAGCCAGGAACTTCTGATTCCGGGATATCACAATTTACTGTCGTGGGGAACAAACTCTATTTTATGGCCGATGACGGCACGCACGGCAGGGAAGTGTGGGTCAGCGACGGAACCACTTCCGGCACAAATATGGTAAAAGACATTTACCCTGAACAAGAAGATGGAGCAATACAGATCAATATCGACTGGGGAAGTAAAAGGAATCCCGGTTTTCATGATAAACTGTATTTTATAGGTAAAGCCCCTCAGACAGGAGTAGAGTTATGGGTGACCGACGGCACGGAAGCCGGCACTAAACTGGTGCGGGATATTGTCCCTGGCCCTGGTTCACCTTTTTGTCTTAATCAATGCACAAGCATCCTGGCTTTTCCTTCTGGAGAGGTCTTTAACAATAGATTCTATTTTTCGTCACGAGCTCAAAGCCAAGGACAAAGCACCCCATATGAAGAGGAAGCCCTGTGGCGGGTGAATGAGGATGGCAGTGCGACAATGCAGATGTACACGGGGATCGGCGGCGTTGATGAGCTTGCTGCCAATGACAATTACCTGTTTTTTTCCTCCGATCTGGGAGGCAATCATCCGGTCCGGGAAGACAGGGAACTGGAAATTATGGACAAAGAGGGGCGAACTCGGGTATTGGATATACTTCCTGGCCGGCCGCAATCGTGGCCTCAATTCTTTCACATACGAAACGACCAGTCCTTGCTCTTTGTAACCAACAACCCCTCGTATGCCCCTGGTGTCGGCCTGTACCGGGTCACCTGTCCGGTTGAAGCTGATCAGTAGGAATGACTCACCGCCTGAATTTAGGATGACACATAAGGAATGAAAATCACCCCCGGAGGGGGTTGATTTCTCCTACGAATTAAACTGAAAAATCGCAATAATCCATTGCAATTTACGGGTAACCTTGAAAAATTACAAGAGGTATAACAATGTCTATTTCCTTTATTAAAACCATCTTCTTATCGGTAACCATAGGTGCCATTCTCTTCTTACAAAGCCATGCAACTGCTTCGCAGGACATTCAGGAAGGGAAAATGTACGTATGGGTAAAGAAAAATTATTCTTCCTGGGAAAATCCCTTGCACAGTGAGTTCATCGTTAATGGAAAAACGGTGAATATCTTTTCATCCGACACCATTGAACCTGTTGAAGAGTATTTGAAACCCGGCTTGAACGCCATTACAATTAAAACCATACCCATGGAACCGGCAAAGGATGAAAACGATCTCATTTTTCGGATCGGCCCTATGCACAGAGACCCTAAAGACGCAACCCGGTTTATAATGAGCCCTGTAATCTGGAAATTCCGTAATGGCACTGACTGGCACTTTAAAAATGGTCACTTCCAGCACCCGCTGGGGCCTGACCTGAAGGAGGTTGAGCTAACGTACCACCTGTATTGGGCGGGGCTTGATCATGAAAAAAACGACATCAAGGCAAACGATTATGTTCTTCAAATAAAACCAAATTATAGTACATGGAACTCGCCGGTTATTTTGACCCTATCGGTAAACGGTACGCCCCTCTCATCTTTTTTAGGTGTAAAGCGTCAAGTTATCATCACCTCTTTGCTTAAACCCGGAAAAAACGAAGTTAAGTTAATTTCACATCGAGTCATGAACAGTTTTGAAGAAAATGATATGAAAGGTTCGATTTCAGGCCCTGCCGTATGGTATCCCGGTGAAAATAAATATATGCTTAAACCGGTTACCACCTTTTCAGCTATGGCTGGATGGAAAAAAGACAAGAAAAGTGGACAACTCATCAATCAGGCAACTCCTGATGATGAATATATCGAGCGCACAATGTTATTTATGATCAAGGATCTTCAGGGGAAATCTTCCAAAAAATCCAAACCCCAGGCTACTCCGTCTTCACTTAAAGATAGAAATAAAATTTAGGCATTCACCCTTGAAAATTACGTCTCACATCAATCAACCGGGGTGAATTCGGGGGACACAATACCTGATTATTGTCCATGCTGACATAATATGTTACCCTTCCACGCATGGCACTCATTGCAAGAGTAGTAATTCCCGGTTATCCGCATCACATTACCCAACGTGGTGTTCGTTCAATGTATATATTTTCCTCTGATGAATGCAGAGAGCAATATCTGCAGTTCATGCAAGAACAATGTCGCAAACATGGTCTTCATGTCTTGTCCTATTGCCTGATGAGTAATCATGTCCATTTTATTGCTGTACCTGAAACAGCAAAAAGTCTGGCTCCGACTATAGGGGAGGCTCATCGTTTATACACCCGAATGGTCAATTTTCGTGATAATGTCAGGGGCTATCTGTTTCAAGACCGTTTTTTTTTCCTGCCCATTGGATCACAGATATTTACGGGTCTGTGTACGATATGTTGAACGTAATCCGGTTCGTGTCATTGACGGTATTAATCACGCCTGGGAATATCCCTGGTCCTGCGCCCGGTATCATATGGGACTTGAGATAAATGATCCATTGCTGGGCAACCGGAAACACAAAGCGAAATATTCTGAATTTCTGCCAGAGATACTTGACTGGAAGAGTTTCCTGTCAACCCCGGAAGATGGACTGGCAATCCTGCGGGAAAAGACCCGCACCGGTCGGCCATGTGGCAATGAATCCTTTATGAACAAG
>JALSNT010000507.1 GCA_026986885.1 Desulfobulbaceae bacterium | reverse complement strand
AAGCAGGCAAGTTGTCCCCGGTGAAAAAACCGGCAGACGTCTTTTTATCCGCCTGCGTCGGCAGGGAGAAAAAAAGGCACTGTCCCGAGCAGCGCCTGATGTCGGGGATAACGGCATGGTCCGGCTGGGGCCCGCTGTTGTTCTCATGGGCGCACCGCGCCGGGAACCAGGCAGGAGGGCCAATGAGCAGCAGCGCTCAGTTCGTCTGACCAAACCGTATCTTATTGCCGCCCATCTGGTGACCAATGGCGAGTTTCGCCGGTTTCAACCGGGGCACCGTTCCGGCAATATCGGCTCCATGACCCTTGACGGCGATAAGCAGCCGGTGGTCAATGTCAGCTGGCAGGATGCGGCCCGCTACTGTAACTGGTTAAGCCGGAAGGAGGGATTACCGGAATTTTATCAGAAAAACGGGAAAACCATGGCTGCCGTCAACCCGGCCAATACCGGTTATCGACTACCCACCGAGGCCGAATGGAGCTATGCCGCCCGGCAGGCAGGCCGATCGCGCCGGGCCCGCTATCCATGGGCCGGAAAGTTTCCGCCTGCGACGGTTGTCGGTAATTTTGGTGATGAATCGGCGCGCAGCCTGCTGCCGGTGGTCATCTCCGGTTATAACGACTCCTTTGCCGTTACTTCGCCGGTGGCTGCTTTTCCGAAAAATCCCGGCGGCCTGTATGACATGGGCGGTAATGTCCGCCAGTGGTGTCATGACTGGTATACCGCCTATGCCGGACTTGGTGAACAAAGAGAAACAATTGATCCGCTGGGGCCGACCTCGGGCACCCATCATGTGGTGCGCGGCTCCTCCTGGCGGCAGGCGACCATGACCAGCCTGCGTCTTTCCTATCGCGGCTACAGCAAGGTGGGCAAAGATGACATCGGTTTCCGGGTGGCGAGGTATCTTAAATGAGATTTTTTGTTTTCTTTTTTTCTGCGCTTCTTCTTTTCCAGCTGATGCCCCGGGCCTCCCTTGCTGCGCAACCGGAAGTTCCATCCTCCAAAAAGATTGAACGGCAGGCAGGGAACATCCGTTCCCAAAATATTTCCCCAAATATTGAAAAGAAAACCCCGCAAAAGACAAAGAATCCCGCGCCGACAACATTCCGGCCCACGGAAAAGATCGGCGCTGATACGGTCATTGCCCTGCCGGTAGATATTTAACTGGAATTATAAGCCCTGAATTCAGGTCATAATAACTCAAAGAGGTTGAAGCCGGATGCCTTTTTGTCAAGAGTAAGGACGCTTCGGCACCCCTGGGTTTCTGCGGAATGGGCAATCAGAAGATCAGCAAGATCATAAGAATTTTCCCGGGCGTTTATGGTAAACTGACGCACAGTAGCCTGCTGCTCAAATTGCAAACAGGACATCAGCAGGAGTTCGCTCAGCGCTTCCAGGATTTCAGATCGTGCAATTTCATAGACCGATTCCAGTACCCAGATCAATTCCAGCAGAACCAGCAAGGGGACAAACAGTGTATTTTTTTCCATTTCAGTTTTTTTGAACAGCGCATACACCTTCCCGGCCTGCTCTTTATCATCGCCGGTGAGAAAACGAACCAGGAGATTTGTGTCAACGCCCTTCATGCAAATTTTTCCTTCATTTTTCTTGTAACTGCTTCGTCCATCTCTTCAAGGGTTACCGATTTTCTGCCGGGTTTGTGTAATTTACCGAAAAGATCATCTACTTTTTTTGAGATTGGCCGCATGATGGCTTCCTTTGTATCGGTCACAATAATTTCTACTTTATCGCCGGAATGCAACTGCAGGGATTCTCGTATTGTCTTGGGAATTGTAAGTTGACCTTTGGTAGTAATGGTTGCAAGCGCCATGAAAATCTCCTTACTTTTAAATTTATCTTACCGTGCACAATAGTAAGGAGAAATTAGCTGAATGTCAATATATCTTTGTGCTGCATTCGGGCGGAAGCAAAAAGGTAGGTCTGCTTGAGCGTAGCGAAAGCGGACAGGGAATTTTCGTCA
>JALSNT010000506.1 GCA_026986885.1 Desulfobulbaceae bacterium | reverse complement strand
ACCGGGGCAAGTCGTTTCTTTTTGAGTGCATCTTTTCCTGGATTTTGTCCGGCCCGCTCCACCCTGACGGCCAGCGCTTTCAGGTAGCGGCCTGCATGGGTGAGATCGGCAAATGTACGTGTGGTGAGAAAGTCGGCAGGCAGCAGCCGCTGTAGGTCATCGTAAAATTCCTGTTCCAGAACAGGGTCGGGGCTATTACCCGTGCGACCTCGATCGGCCCAGGCATGGATGCTCTCCACGGTCTGCCGGCGTATCGCCAGTATGGCCATGATATCATCCAGCAAACGCCTGCTCAGGAGTCCGATTCCCTGTTGGCGCAACTTTTCGACTGTTTGCATAAAAGCGGCTTTACCGGGCAGGACACCTGATTTATTGTGAAAAAGAGCATCCAGGATAAATTCGGCCAGGTTGTCGGCAACTGCCGTCAGTTTTCCCTGCATGCCCAGGGAAAGCCAGGATGCACAATGGGTTGTCAGCGAGGCCTTGCAGTCCTTGTGCAACTGTCTTCGAAATCCAGGAAATTCCCGACAGTAAAGAAGGGCCAAACCCTGCCGGTTTTGCAGCCGCGCCTGTTGTTCATTTTCAATATAGCAAAGGTCGAGATGATCATGTTCCCTGCCGACCAGGGCCGGGAAAAAATATCTGTTGTCTCCGTCCGTGCCGGTTACGAGGAGACGGTCGGCAATCCCTTCAAGATGCTCAATACCTATGTTATTTTTTTTCGGCAGATTATTTATTTTACCCGGCGGCGGGGTGCCGTGGGCTGGTTTTTCCTGCTGATGCTGCAGGAGATCATTGAAATTTCTGCTGCAGGCAATGATCTTTCCGTCCGCATCGACGAGCAGATAGCGCATAAGCAGATGTCGGGGCAGGGAATCGGTGCGCCAGTCACTACGCCGGATTTGCACCTGTCTGCTCTTGAGAACAGCCTGTTCAAGAGCCGGGTAAAGGGAACCGGCATACAGGTCAATGCGGTCCATGATCAGCTCGACGGTATCGGGCAGCGGCACCAGGCGGCGGCGTATATTTTTGGGCAGGCCTTTCAGCAAATGGAGTATTTTTTCATCTATGAGACCCGGCACCAGCCATTCAAAAAGCGTTGGTGAAAGCAGGTGGAGCTGCTCCGGCCTCAGCCGGACCGAGACCCCGTCTTCTGCGCTGCCCGGTTTAAAAACATAGGATAAGGGCAGGGAATGGCGGGTGGCAGGCATTTTTTCCGGGAACCTGTAGAGTTCATCATTATGCGGCACCTGCGTGCAGATATCGCTCTGCCGCATGAATAAAAAAGTGTCATTTCCGCGTTTTTTCAGCAGCCTGTTCAGGGTAAATCTGTCATATACCCTGCCTATGCGTGTCCGATAAAAATCATAAAGAACCTGATCATCGGCCAGGATGGAACGTCTTCGCAAGCGGTCTTCCATGGACGAAAAATGTTTTTGCAGGCGGCGGTTATGTTCTAAAAATGAATAGTGCCCGCCAAGTTCACCGGCTATCAGGGCCTGGCGGATGAAAATTTCCCGGGCCTGGGCCGCTGTTTTTTCACTGATACGGCCGTAATTGACCCGGCGGCCGATTACAATCGGCAGACCGAACAGGGATACGCGCTGGAGCGCCATAACCCGGCCGGATTTTTTTGCCCAATAGGGATCGGAATAACTGCAGGTGCAGAGTGAGCCGCCCAGCTCTTCCAACCATTGTTCATCAATGACGGCAACCATCCGGGCAAAAAGCCGTGAAGTTTCTACAAAATCAGCGGCTACTATCCAGGATGCTCCGGCAGCAGCGGTTTTTTGATTTTCCTTTTGGCCGGCAGCATCTTTTTTAATCCTGTTTTTTGTCCGGTGCAGTACGGAACCGGGAAAGATGGTGACCTCGCGACCGCCGGTGATCATATAGATATTTTTCTGCTTTTTTTTGCCGATATTGCGTAAAAAACCACTTGCAAGAGATTTGTGTACGGCAGCATAATCAGCCGGAGAGGTGT
>JALSNT010000505.1 GCA_026986885.1 Desulfobulbaceae bacterium | reverse complement strand
CGGTCAGGGGTGTATCCGGATAGGCAAGCAGGGTGACGACGGCCCTGTCGCCCACCTCGACATCGGGGATGGTGTTTTCCCGGAAAAAGCCAAATACCCAGAATGAATTTTCATCCACCAGCGCCAGGATGGGTTTGCCGGCCGTGGCAGGAGAGCCGACCTGAAAATTGATATTGGAGACATAGCCGTCCACCTCCGCGTAGACCCTGGTGAAGGCGAGATTCAGCTCGGCCGCCTTCAATGACTCTTCAGCGCTGTCGATATCGGCAAGTGATTTGTAGTAACTGGTCTCATTGCGCACCAGCGCCTTTTGTGAGACCGCGCCCCTGTCCTGCCTGTAGATTCGTTTGACACGCTCATACTCTATGCGGATTCCCTTGGCCGATTCAAGTGTGCGCTTAAGCCGTGCCTTTGCCTGCTCGACTTTGATCCTGTACCGGGAGGGGTCTATTTCAAAGAGCAGATCGCCTTTTTTCACCCGCTGGTTGTCAACGACATGGATCCTGGTGACAATTCCCGTAACCCTGGGCGAAACCTGAATAACCTGCGTTCGTACCTGGCCGTCCCGGGTCCAGGGGTTGGCGGTGTACGCCTCGTATTTCCGGTAGCCGAAGAAGAGCGCAGCGCCTATAACAATCAGCGTCACCAGCAGCTTGATCGTTTTTTTCATTATCGGTGTCCTTAAAATTTGATCCACCAGGTATCTATCAGCACGAGGTAGAGTGTCATTATAGCGATGAACACATACGCGGGCGCGTAAAAATACCGGGACAGTTTGAGTTTGTTGAGCACCATCACCGTCAGCAGTGTTGCCGTAAAGGCAGCCAGTAATGCGGGCAGAAGCGGGGAAAAATAAATATCGCCGATGGCGAGTTCGTGCGGATAGCTATTCATGGAGAAATCCCCTGGGAATACGGGTCATCTTTTCATCAAGAAAAGAGCCCCAGTCGGTCCGTTTCTGCATCCTCCGCGCCGTTTTACGGGAGATATAGGCCCTGCCCCGGTTGATCTGCCAGCCGCCGCCCAGGGCCTTGTACAATGCCACCGCGTAGAGCGCCGCTTTCCCCTTGATGGCGGCAAAACGGTCCTGGGTCAGGGTGAGTTTTTCAACCGTGGTCAACAACCGCTGGTAACTGACCAGACCTTCATTATACTGTAGGGCGGAAAGATTGAAGGCCCGGATGGTCGCCTGCAGCGCTTTTCGGTTCTCCTGCTGCTGTTGCAGGGTCAGGACATATCCTTTCAGTGCGTTTTCGACTTGGGCCACCGCCTTGAGCACGGCCCTGTTATAGTTGACCAGGCTTTCCTCAAAAACGGCATCCTGCAGGCGTATCTGATTTTTGATCCGGCCATAATTAAAGATATTCCACGAAAAAGAGGGGCCGATGGCAACAGCCAGCGGCTCGGTACCGGTAAGCCAGGAACCGGTTTTGTCGGTATTGTTGTATCCGATATTGCCGAAAATCGTGAAACTTGGATAGAGATCGGCCATGCTGGAACCCAGTTTCGCGGCATTGGCATGGACGGTGTATTCCGCGACCTTGATATCGGGTCTGCGGGTGATGAGATCGGCATCAATTGCATAAGACGGATCAAGGGAGGCAACAGGGACAAGGTTGACCTCCGTCAGTTTCCTGCTTTTTTCCCTGATATGAATAACTCCCTGCCGCCGGGCGATAAACCGGAGGTCGGACGTATCCTTTTTCAATTCTCCGTTATCCAGTATTTTGTCAACCTCCGGGGCCTCCATTGCCAGTAAAAGGGCCAGGGCGTTGCGAAACTTGACCTGTTCGAGTTCAACGGCGGCAATATTGGTCCGGGTGGTGTACAGCTGGGTGCGGGCCTGCTGCATGTCCAGTTCGGAAACATTGCCCGAGTTGTACTGGACTTCGGTCATTTCCGCGACCCGTTCCTGAATTGCGGCGTTGCGGCGCGCGTAGACAAGACGTTCCCCGGCGGTGCGGTAGTTGATATAATTGCCGGCCA
>JALSNT010000504.1 GCA_026986885.1 Desulfobulbaceae bacterium | reverse complement strand
TTCTGCTCCGGAAACATGGGATCAAGATAGACGATTTCCACATCCGGTTTTTTTTGTTGCATGTACAACCGGGCATCGCCGAAATGGAAGGTAATACGACTGCATATTTCCCTGATCCTGTCATTGTCTGCAGCACGAAACAATCCGTCTTCAACCAAAGCGGCCAGCACAGGATTTTTCTCGATCATCACCACCCGGTAACCTGCGGCCGCTAATAAAAAACCGTCTCTTCCCAGTCCGCCGGTGGCATCTATAATGGCAGTGTCTTTCGCTGCCGTTCTTCCCATGGCCTTAATGAGTTGTTCTCCGCGTACGCAATGCAGGCGTCGCTGCCAATCGCGGTCGGTAAAATCAACCCGGACCTGCATCGGGGTGCCTCTGTCCTTTTTTGACATTAGGCTCAGACCGTTACCGGCAACCATGAGTACTGATCCCCGGCAGGGAATTTTGTCCAGTATCGGTAATCCGAGCCGGGCGGCTAATTTTTCCAACCGCCTGGTCATTGTCTGATCTGCCTTATAAATACCGGTCAACAGGTTAATGGTACCGGTCTGATTGTCGCGGGTTTTTCGCATGCATCAAGGTAGTTTTGTTTATTGCCTTTTTATGATCGTCAATGTAATCTCATTTGTAAATTTGATTACCACCATTGTTCAGAAAACTGTATTTTGTCCGCTTTCGATACGCTCAAGCAGATCTGAATTTCCAGAAAAATCTGTGTGAATTCGTGTCCATCCGTGGTTTTTTTAATGGGGGTCGGAAATATGGCAAATATTTTTTTCAATGTATTTTTTTCAAAGTTTCTGAGGTACTATGGTAATCTTCCTGATAAATGTTCGCCAGTACCACGGTAAACGGTTATGTAACAGCAATGGATTGCAGTATGGAAGAGACAAAAACAAATGTCGTGGCTATTATTCCCGCCCGCTACCATTCCAACCGGTTTGAGGGAAAACCATTGGCCCTGATTGCCGGTAAACCAATGATTCAGCATGTAGTGGAGAGAGCGCAGCAGGTTAATCTCCTCACCCGGGTCGTTGTGGCCACCGATGATCAGCGGATTGCTGATGCGGTGCAAGAATTCGGCGGTGAAGTGGTCATGACCGGAAGTAATCACGCCTCCGGCACCGACCGGCTGGCCGAGGCGGCCGAACTGCTTGGCATTGATGAGCAGGATGTGGTAGTAAACATCCAGGGCGACCAGCCCCTTTTTACCCCGGAGGTTGTCAATCAGGTGGCCGGTCCCCTGCTGGACGATCCGGCGCTGTCCATGTCCACCCTTATCTATAAAATTATCCGTCCCGAGGAGATCGGTGATCCCAATCATGTTAAAACCGTTTTTGACTGTCACAGGAATGCGCTCTATTTTTCCCGTTCACCCATCCCGTTTCAGCGTAATCCAGAGGAACCGGAACAGCCTACCTACTATAAACATTTAGGCTTTTACGCCTATCGCAAAGGGTTTCTGCTCACCTTTGTCGCCCTGCCGGAAGGCGAATGGGAACGTTTTGAAAAACTTGAACAACTTCGTGCACTTGAGTACGGTTATAAGATACGGGTGGTGCTGACCGAACACGATTCCATTGAAGTTGATACCCCGGCAGATGCAAAAAGAGTAGAAAATTTTTTACGGCAGCAGTGAAATGTCCTGCACCTCAATGCAGGTAAGAGGAGAGTAGGCAACCGCAGTTATGTCCGCCACAGGCGGAAATTATACTGCCCTTCGTCCCCGGACCTCTGTCTTCTGTTACGGATAAACTGATACCGCTGCATCGGCATTGCCATATTTTTTGTCATCCAGCAAGATACATATATAAGGAGTTAATAAATGGAAAAGAAAATAACAATTATAGGCGCCGGTAATGTCGGTGCCACGGCGGCCCACTGGGCGCTTGTTCGTCAGCTTGGTGATGTGGTTCTCCTTGATGTCATGGAGGGAATACCCCAGGGAAAGGCCCTTGACCTGTGGCAGTCAAGCCCGTTGGAC
>JALSNT010000503.1 GCA_026986885.1 Desulfobulbaceae bacterium | reverse complement strand
GGACAGATTCCGGACTTTGAATCGACCGTTGTCGACCGGCGGTGAGTGGCTCATAACCAGAATTCAGGGTATTTTCTGGTTTTTGCAATATTATTAACCAGCAGCGCGACAATCAGCATGATCAGTGCTCCAAGACCGGCAGGAATCAGGGCATAAAGGTATCCCAGAGCATAAACTTTGTGGCTGCCGATGACGGCGATCAGGGCCGTTGAGTACGCATCCGGCAATGATTTATCTGATTACCATCGAACCTCAGCAACATCGAAAAAACAGTATTTGTCATATTTCCCGTCCATTAAAAAACCACGGATGGACACGGATTCACACAGATTTTTCCGGCAATTGCAGTCCTGCTTGAGCGTATCGAAAGCGGATAAAATACAGTTTTCTGAGTAATGGTGGTAGTCAAAATGATTTATGGGACTTTTTTCCTGTCGACCGGCAGTTCAGGCAGACGCTTATGCCGTTTACACCGGAATGGTCAGGGTAAAGGTCGAGCCTGCTCCTCTTTTACTATCCACCTCCACCCGGCCGCCATGGCACTGGGCAATGTGTTTGACAATGGCAAGGCCTAAGCCGGTGCCGCCGCTTTCTCTACTGCGGGCCTTGTCGCAGCGGTAGAAACGTTCGAAAATCCTGTCAAGATGTTGTCGGCCGATACCCGGTCCCTCATCCTGTACCCTGATGGTGATCACATCTTTGCCCGACAAATCGGTATGCCGGTTGCTGGTAATGGAAACGGGTTTTCCTTCGGGACTGTATTTGATCGCATTGGTCAACAGGTTGATAATTCCCTGTTCCAGCATGGCCCTGTTGATTTTCCCCTCCAGTTCCGGTGGACATTTTACAGTAACCACCACTTTTTTCCGTTTTGCCTGCAGGGCGCAGTCCTGCACCACTGCTTCCAGCACAGGAAGGATTTTTTCCTGTGCCATGGTTATATTGTTGGTTTTAAATTTATCTTCAATCCGGGCCAGGGTCAGGAGGTCATCGACAATGGCATCAAGGCGACTGTTTTGTCGTTCAATGACCTGTAAAAAGTTTTTTGCCGCATTTTTATCTTCCATGGCCCCGTCAAGGAGGGTTTCCACATATCCCCGGATGGCTGTGATGGGCGTTTTTAACTCGTGCGAAACATTGGCGACAAAATCCTGGCGGATATTTTCCAGTTGATTCAATCTGGTAAGATTATTGATGATGACCAGGCTGCCCAATCGTTTTTCTTCGCCGTCGTACAACGGAACCGTATGCAGTCGCAGGGACATTTCCCGGCCGCCTTCCAGAAGGTTGAGATCTCTTTTGGTGGGTTTGTTCGTTTCCAGGGTCGCGTTGAGAAACGCCTGCAGGAGACGGTTGCGAATAACCCCTTCAAAGGGTTTTCCCTGGACGCCCCTGCCGTTAATGTGAAATAAAGCGGCGGCGGCCTTGTTGACCCGGATGATTGTGTGGTTGGTGCCGATGGCCAGGACCCCGTCGGTCATACTGGCAAAGACCGCTTCCAGTTCATTTCGCTGCTGGCTGATCATCATAATCCGGCTATGAATCTGGGCCCCCATGGTGTTGAGCGCCTGACCCAGATCGGCAATTTCCCGGGCTACGTGATTATCCTCGAGAATAATCGGCTTACCGGTTTCTCCGGCACTTAACAATTCGGCTCCCCGCTGCATCTGCTCAAGCGGCCTGCTGATGCGGCGAGCTAACAGGTAGGAAAGCCAGGCCGCCAGCAGGGCGATGATAACGGTACCGAAGGCTGTTTTTTCCCGGATATCAGTCAACACCGCATCCAGGGCGGTTGCCGGTACCGACAACCGCAGGACGCCCCGGTCCGGGGCATCGTTATACAACGGCATGGCCACATACAGCATTCTGCGGCTGAGTGTTTTGCTGAAACGAAGTGAGGAACCCGTCTTGCCCGCATAGGCGATTTTGATTTCCGGGCGGCTGCCGTGGTTGTCCATGCGGGCAGGATCTTCATTGGAGTCGGCCAGGACCT
>JALSNT010000502.1 GCA_026986885.1 Desulfobulbaceae bacterium | reverse complement strand
TGGCCCATGTTCCTGCCGGCGATCATCCATGGGCACTAATAACCATTATTTTGGGTATTGCAGATAAGTGATCACGAGAAAACTGTTTTGAACAGATCGCCCAAGACCGTACACGAATATTGCAGACAGTTATTCCCGCAAAGGTGGAAATCTAAAATTTACTGATGGTTCGTCCTTTACCGTCGACTCAGAGTTCCAATAATAAATCCATGGGATTCTTTCCTCTTGAGGAAAGAACATATAGACGTGGAACGATGTCGATTTCATGGAAATCAATTTGTTTTTTGAACCTTTTCCCGGCCGGAAGCACAAACCAATAGAAATAGAGTTATGCTCCAATATACCTGCTATGATTTTTTGGGGGACAAGGTCATGTCAAAGAAAAATTCATATCGCAACAATCCGATACAAGCTATTTTTTTCTCATCAATCTTTTTCTCATCAGTTATCGGCATATTTTTCCTGTTTTGCCTTTCTTTCCCGGCATCCGTCTGCAGGGCAGCCGGATTACCCGGTCATCTACATGCCGGTCCTCCCCTGGCAATCACCCTGCACAAAGCAGCCAAGTCACTCAGACCTGATCTGGCCGTACAACACCTAAACGTCATACTCCAACAGCGAAAACAAAAGCGGTACCCGGCCACGGCCATTCTCAAGGTTGAAATCAAAAACGTCGGCCAGGCTGCGTCCTCTCCGACCACCATGACCATAACCGTAACAGGCAAGGGTGTACATAGAGACAAAACCCTGCATATCAACCCCCTGGCCCACGGCGCTTTCCAGGCCATTTCCTGGAAAACCGGACTGGCAGCTGGAAAAAACAGAATAACGGTCCGGGTCAAAGACCCCAATACCCCGAAGAACAACACAGCCGGCAAAACCGTAATGGTCCGGGAAATGGTACCGATTCAGCAAATTGCCGCCGGTCATGGCGCCCCGATATCAACAGCAAAGAACAGGCACCTCCCTGCCGTCATCCCGCACGCCGTAATACCCCACCGCCCGCATCCCGTTCCTGCCGGATTGCATCCCGACCTGAGCGTGCGCCGGATCATCTTTTCCCGGCCCGGTCCACTGACGCTCCAGCGTCCAGGCAGCATCAAACCGAATGAGACCCGGGTACGGGTCGAGATAAAAAATGTCGGCACGGCACGCTCCGCAGCGACCAAGGTACTGGGCATACTGCACCGGGGAAACGGCCACATTGAGCGCAACACCCTGCCGGTCCCGGCCCTTGCCCCTGGGAAATCCCACTGGATCACAGGACCGATACGTATGACGACGGGTCGCAACAGCCTGACCATGACCGTCCGGGACAGGTATAATCCCGCCAATAATTCCCTGACCAGATCCATAATCATGAAAAACACGGAAAAATACGAAAAAATAAATCACAGGGCACATGAAATACAGCCGGGTAAGGACGCCAGGCTGCTCCACCATGCCGCACCGAGAGTAAAGATCAGTAACGCCTTCAAGCCGGCCGGGAAGAAAAAACAGATCCAGATGCACAAACCGGTTCTCCGGGGAGGGGCTCCCCTGCCGGCACCGCCCGGACCCCAGGCAAAACCGGATTTTGAAATAACCGACTGCTCCGTATCCCCCGAGCATCCGCTCCGGTACCACACGGCAGAGATCATCTGCCACGTGATCAACAACGGCGATGACTATCCCCTCAATTCCGGAGACTTAATCCAGGTTACCCTGGATATTCACGGTCCCCTGGGCAGCGAGAACATTGCTCCGGTGACAAGACATGGCCATATTTCACCCTATGAACATCTGCACCAGGCTGAAGAATTCCGTTTCCAGGCAGGTATCCCGGCAAGCGGCACCTACAGCGGCACGGCCAGGGTACGATTTCTTTCAGGCACCCGGGAAACCAACACGGCCAACAACAGTCGTCATTTCCAGTTCAGCACCAGCACCCTGCCCGATCTGCAGGTATACATTACCAGGCCCTCCGATGTCCGGGTCGGCGGCCATAAACGATGGTTCCG
>JALSNT010000501.1 GCA_026986885.1 Desulfobulbaceae bacterium | reverse complement strand
TCTCCACCATGATCTGACGGAGTTCACCTTCGCCGATCACCGAGGAAGGTTTCATAAAGGCGATATGATCTTTAACCTTGCTTCTGGTTGCCATTTTTTCCAGAAAAGAAAACAAACTGAAGTCCTGGGCGCGCTCGGCAAGTTGTTTTTCCAGACTGTTGCTCCGGACGTGCAGTTGACCGTATTTCTGCTGCATGGCCTGCATCTCCACAACTTCCCGCTCCCTGACGGCGATTGTTCTGCTGAGCCGTTTTCGTTTGTCAAGCAAGGGAAAAAGGACAAACTGGACAACAGCAAACAACAACAGCACAACAATGCCGATTATCAGGGTCCGTCTGTCCCGTTTCGACAGTGCCATCAGGAGGCCTCACCAAGCAGCAGGTGGATCTCAAAACGAATCTTTCCCTTTTTCTTATCCGCTGCCGCCGACACAATGGTCACCTCTCCGTAGCGGGGAGAAGCGGCAAGTCTGTTTTTGATCACATCCACATTGTTAAAGGCATCGGTCACCCCCTTTACCTGAACCCCGTCCTGATCAATGACCAGCCGGGAGACATGCAGGGAAATATCCCGGGGAATACGGCTCGAAATATCAGCAAGCAGGGCCAGTGCCCTTTGTTCACCGGAAAAAAGCGGCAGAGATACTTCGGAGCCCTGAACTGCCCGCAGTCTGGACTGCATCTGCAGATATGGCTGTTTAACACGGGTTGCCTTCGGAAATGTCTGCTTATAGATGGCCACCATCTGCCGGTGCAGTTCGGCAGCCCGGGATTCAAGACTGCGATAATTTAACCACAACAGGCCCAGACCGGAGAAAAAAATCAGGCCGATGACCAGCGCCGCCGCAGTGAGAAAACGCCTGGAAAAAATCTGTATCGCTCCTGGCGCGAATTCTCCCTTGAGAAATCCCAGGTCCGGCTGATTTTTCTTCCCCTGCAGGCAGGTACGGGCAAGAATCAACGCGGTATCATAGAGTCGGTGATTCCACTTACCCTGGACATCTTCCGAGAGTCGTAATGCGGGGAGGTCATTTTCCTGATCGACGGTTGTAACCGGCAGAGAAAACTCTCTTTCCATAAAGGAATGCCAGCAGCCCATATCGGCAAGGCAGCCCGACAGCACAATCTGTTGCGGAGCAACGGCTTCATGCTGCTGTTCCCGAGCGACATAATAGAGGCTGGATTTCAGACGACCGCAGGCCGCGTGCATATACTGTTCGGCGATCGGTCGATCGACAGCAAGGCCGATCTCACCATTTCCATCAAGGGGCGGGCCAAAAATAAACTCGGGATAGGCGATACGCCGCATAAAGACAACCTTATCCCCGGCCCACAGGGCAATATCCATGGCATGGGGTTCACCATGGAGAAACAGGGTCGCCTCTTTCTGCCGTCCAGCACCGGTCATATACTCCCGGACAAGGAGTTCAAGAGAAACGGCAACGATCTTTACCGGTTGCCCACTGTCCGCAAAAGAGGAAAGCAGCGGGGCCAGTATCTCCTTTGCAACGGCTGCCACCAGCACCTGACTTCCCGTATCATTTTTACCGGTGATGATAAAGTCAACAACCTGCCGATCAATGGGCACAAGCAGTTGCTCTTCCAGCTCCAGGGGCAGCACCTGTGCCATTTTTTTCCGATCGGTAAAGGGCAGGGTCAAGTTACGCAGACTGACCGTTGACAGCGGCAGACCGATAACGCAACCGTCTACGACAACATCAAGCTCGGTAAGCAGCTCGGAAAGTGCGGCGGAAAAGCGATCCGGCCCGTCAACCTTAACCGCTCCGCAGGCACGCACAAGCAGATCAGCCGGGTTTTGCTCAACGACAAGGCCGCAGAGAAGGTCTTCACGAACATCAAGGCTGAGGATTGTATGTGCCATTATATGCGTCTTTTACCAGGGCATTTATCCGTAACAGAGGACAGAGGACAGTTTAACCTAAATTGTATAAGAGTTGCATCACCTGCAAAAAATATCTTTTTTGTACCAAAACAGCCCTCA
>JALSNT010000500.1 GCA_026986885.1 Desulfobulbaceae bacterium | reverse complement strand
AGTCCCCGGTTCATAATTGTACCCTGAACCGGCATCCGTATTTTTATGCCGGGCTTTTCTATGCCGAGCCTTTCCGTGTCTGCTGCTTTTGGCACTACCACCATCATCGTCATCATCATCATCATCATCATCATCGTCATCATCATCGTCGTCGTCATCGTCGTCGTCATCATCGTCGGCGTAAGCCAGTGTCGTTCCACTGAGTTTAATATCATATTGGGAAACGAATATGAAGGATCGGTTAATCACGATGAATATAACCAGTAAATAAATGAGAAATAACCCATATTGTTTCATCATATTCAGAGCATTTTATAATATAAAAAAATAGTGAGCATTATTAGTCCCTATGGGATTAAAACAATAATTAATCACGATAACTGCTATATATCCGATAAAAAAACCAGGCTATTGAGATAGCTTTGGAAAATGCTTTACGGTTTGATTAAGATTTTATCTAATCTGAAGTTTCCCGTTTTTTTCGTTAGTCAATCTGGGATTAATTTTTAATGGGCCAAAGGAGGCTGCGGCAGATTTCTCATATTTCCTATAAGATAGTGAAAAATTTGCCATTTGCAATTACTTGAAATCATTTAATATATTTAGACAAATTTTTTATCAGAAAATGCATTTTTATATATAAAAACAGTGAGCTAGTAGTGAAAGCGAGGCCAATTTGTGGTATATTGTAGTTACGAAAAAACAAATCATAACAAGAACCTCGCATGCTTATACTACATTCATTACTCAGTGAACTCAAAGAAGAATTTGCCCAATTCAGAAAAGGTGAGGAGCGTGGGCCGTGGTTTATATATACCCTACTCGCAATCATTATTCCGTTTACCTCCTCCAGGACGTCCAATCTTCTGCGAGCACTTGAGACGTTGTTCGGGTTGTAATCGTTCACCAGTGCTACATATTCGTTCAGGCAGGCCGACGAGTCTATAACCCGCTATGTGAAGAGGTCTGATCAGACGAAGATGGGGTGCTGGTGAACGTTTACTTCCCAAATATAGGACAATATGGCAAGCAAGGTAGAGCAGTAGTTAAAATTACTGCTGTACATATTTTTGGCTAATAACATGTAATTTATGAAAATCTTGTCCCGAAAATCAAGCGGAATTCTCCAGGACCTCTCGTACTGATTGGGCCAATACTCTGTTATCAACGGGTTTGTTAAGAAATTTTCGTATTCCCATACGTTTCGCCTTGTTAGCATCCATGATATCGCTATAGCCGGTGCAGAGGATAATCCGTATGTCTGGACGTTGGGCCAGCATTTTTACCGCCAGTTCGTCGCCTGTAAGATGGGGCATGGTCATATCGGTAATAACAAGATCAATCTGGTCTGCATTACCAGTGAACCAGGATATAGCCTCTCTACTGTCTACAAAACCCTTTACTTCGTAACCTAAAATTTCAAGACAGCGCTCCATAAGTTCCACCAGTAAGGGTTCATCATCAACAACAAGTATACGCTCCGTCCCATGGGGCAGTGTCTTTTGCTTGTTTTCCCTTTCCTCTTGTGCTTCATCTCCAATAACAGGCAGAAAAACATGAAAAGTTGTACCCCCGCCGGATTCACTCTCTACAGTAATCTCACCGCCATGACTCTTGACAATGCCATGGACAACGGACAGACCAAGACCCGTACCCTGACCATTTTTTTTGGTTGTAAAAAAAGGATCAAAGATTCTTTCTTTCACCTGTGGTTCCATACCTATGCCGGAATCGGAAATCTCAATATCAAGCCAGCGCCCCTGATGTGAATTTTCTGGTTGTGCCAATGGACTGGTTCCAATCTCGGCAAGGCTCACCTTAAGTATTCCCTGGCCACTTTCCATGGCCTGTCGTGCATTAGTGCAGAGATTCATCAATATCTGATGGATGCGAATGGGGTCGGCCAGAACCGCACTGCAATT
The DNA here is from genome assembly GCA_026986885.1 of Desulfobulbaceae bacterium. The sequence continues at coordinate 6,734 of JALSNT010000500.1, read as the reverse complement.
CATGTCAATATTCTGCTGCAGGTCAATGGAGGACGGCAGAGATGACCTGAGCAGTTTCAGAGCCTCTTTAAGAACGAACTGTATTTTAACCGGCCGTAATTCTTCTTCCTTCTGACGGCTGAAAGTCAGGATCTGCCGGATCAGGTCCGTGGCTCGTTGTCCGGCGGTTATAATTTGGGCAATATCTTTCCGGGCTGGATCGTCCTCGGCAAGTTGCAACTCGGCCATTTCCGCATACCCAAGAACAGCAGCTAATATGTTATTAAAATCATGGGCAATACCACCGGCCAAGGTGCCGATTGCCTCCATCTTTAAGGCATGGTCCAGTTGTTTTTTAAGGGAGACTTCTTCGGTAACATCACGTTGGACCGCCACGTAATTACTTATTTTTCCCTCATGATTACGTACAGGTGAAATAGTCACATCTTCTTCAATCAAGGTGCCGTCTTTTTTCTTATTGATAATGTGTCCTTTCCAAATTCGGCCTGCACGCAGTGTCTGCCACATTTCCTGAGAAAATTCCGTGACATGAAGACCGCTTTGCAGTACCTGCAGATTTTTTCCCTGTACTTCCTCGGCGCTATATCCGGTCAACACCTCAAAAGATGGGTTGACATATTCGATATTCGCATCGGTATCAGTAATGACAATGGCCTCTGAAGCTTGGTCAATGGCCGACATCAACCGGTATTTTTCCTCTTCTGCCTGTCGTTGTCGCGATCGGTCGACAACGATGACCATGCCGCCTTCGATGTTGCCCTTGCCGTCATATAAAGGAGCTGCCATCATAGTTATATAAAGTGTCTTTCGACTGAATATCGTTGTATACGTCCCTTCCCACTTGCCATCGTTACCTTGAAGTGCCTGTTCAATAAGCGAAAGAATCTGTGTATGTCGAATCTTCCGTATGTCAAAACCAATTATTCTATCACGATCGGTCTGCATAATTTTCAGGTACTCATCATTACAGTCCGTAACCTGAAAGTTGATGTTAAAATAGACTATTCCCGCTGGAGCACGTTCAAATAATTGCCGGTACCGTTTCTCGCTTGCAAGTATCCGCTCTTCTATGAGACGCTGCTTGGTTACATCTAAGAGCACGCTTTGTATGGCGATGGCCTGATTACTTTCATTGTAGATAATGGATGCCGTCACCTCAATCTGGGCAATGGCACCGTCTGCCCGGATGATTTCATAATTCTCTTTGGGAAATGTCGTGCCCTGCAGCAATTTCCTGTGATACTGGATCAAGGATCGACGGCTGTCCGGAGTTAAAAAATCCTCTAATTTTTTATCAATGACATCCTCGGAAGAATATCCAAATTGACGGGAGAAGGCATGGTTTACTGCTCTGATTTTTCCTGACGGGAGAGAAAACACGTAGGGATTCGGGGATTGCTCAAACAGCCTTCTATATTGCTCCTCAACCCGTTTTTGTTCCGTAATGTCACGACCAACAACAACCAGTACTTTTCTCCGGCCGTCATTATGGAAAAGTGGAATTTTATAGACATCAAAAAATCGGGGAGCACCATATGCAATCTGAATAATCTCGATGCTGCGAATCGGAGATTCTGCTGCCCATGCCCGTTCATCACTCTGCTCGCAAGTGGTAAAAGCCTGTGCATAAAAAGGAGTATATTCCGCCAGCTCCAAATCGGTTTTTCCCCGGTAATCGACATCTTCAAGTCCGAACAGGTGCAGATCGAAACTGTTGGCCAGCAGCCACTTTCCATCCCCGTTTTTTATACATATAATATCTGGAATCGAGTCAATGATTACCCTGAGCAAATCACGATTATCAGTTAACCTTCGTTGTTGGAGACGTTTACTTATATCTCTGGCAACGGCTATAAATAAAGGTTTTCCTTTACCCGGCATCGGAGTGATTTTTACCTCCACCGGAATGATATGTCCATCTTTATGCCGATATGTACGCTGCTGTACCGCCGCTCCATCAACTTTGGTAAAATCAAGATCAATATCGGAAACCATGAGGGTCAATAACTCCTCTCGCGTATATCCCAGGCTGGAACAGGCATACTCATTGACTTCTATATAAGAGCCGTTGATATCATAGATAAACAGGGCATCGGATATATATTCGATAAAGCTCCCGAAACGAAGTTCGCCGTTTTTGATCCTCTTTTCCAGATCTTTGTGATCCGTAATATCTTCACCGGTGCAAAGGAGGCCACTAACTGTCCCGTCATTGTCCCGCAGCAGCGTATTGTGCCAAGCAATGACTCGCTGCTCATCGTTGCCGGTAAGAATGATATTTTCATGATAGTCCGGCTGTTCCTCCTCCCCGGCAATAATACGGAAAAAACGTTGTCGCTGGGCCGGTTTCTCTGCCTGAAGGATGAATCGGTCACACCAGTCAACCCCGATCAATTCTTCCGCGCTATAACCAAGCAGTTTGCTGCCTGCCTTGTTGATTATTGTAATCCTGCCTTGGTTATCAAGTCCAAGCAGCATAACCCCGATTTTATCAATGCATTGTTGGTCGAAAATTTGCTGTTTCATCATTCAGTTCCGTCTAAAAATCTATAACAAAACCCATTTTTCTCGTATGTCACCGGCAATAAATCGGTTTGTTTGTGGGCCAGCCACTTATGTCAACGTAAGGATTCTGTCTTTTTATGATGCGGATGCAGGGAAAGTATTGCGTAAGCAAGTGCGGAACGGCGGCCATTCACTGGGTACCCTTGATCAGCCTGAAAGCGCATCAGGGCCCGGGAGCTGCGGCCGGCCCATCTGCCATCCACCGGGCCGGGATTATACCCGGCCTGTTGCAGTTCTCTCTGTAACGCTTTGATTTGAGCACGGTTCGAAAGGGATTTATATTCATCCAGCCTTTCCCGGAACCGTTGGGGGGCCGCCCATCCTGCTTCGATACAGGATTGAGGGTTGATTCCAAAATATCGCGACAGATGTATCATTACTGCTGCTTCCGCAATACGCCGTTGTGAGCACTGAGCCCCTTCGTTCATCGTATCGGAGACGTCTACCGCAAAAGAACTATCACTGTCCTCAACTTTCAGCAATGCCTTTTTTTCATCATGGGCAACGGCCACACTGATTGCCGACGCGTATAAAATTTTCCCATTGACAGCAGAAACAAAGTCACCGGCAATCACGTCGAAGGTTCGGCTTGCTCCGATACCGAAATAAAAATCACCCAATTGAGCCTTTACGCCACCGCCAATTTTTTTCACATTTACATCGTCCTGGGTCCATGCGCCGGAAAATACCAAACAGTTAGAATTTTCACCGGACAATTTATATTTTTTGGTTATTGCATGAATGCGATGACTGCCAATTTTATTGAGGGCTGTATATACCCACCACTTTGCACCATGACTCAGTCTGCGTTTTTCAAATCTGTCGGGAATAGTCCGATCGTTTATGTCATCAACATAAATGGTCACCGGTGGCTTGTTCGTTTGATCTATTAATTCGCCAAGGCAGGTAAGTCCAAGCGAATATTCAGTCATTACCGGGGTGACTTGTGAACGGCCGGCTGCGGCATAATCAAGGGTGGTGAGAGAGGAGCAGCCACTATTTATCATGGAAAGGGCCAGGAGAATTGATGTAGCGATTAATCTGTACTTCATTTTATTACTCCTTTGTTATGTAAGGATCCGGGGTTTTTTCTTTGCCTAAAGCGCTTGCGTATCGGCAAATATGCTATACATGAGATAACGAAGAAGACGATATTTTATTCCATGGCACTTGCAGCAAAGATTATTTATCTTAAAACCGACATGATTTTCCTGGTTAGCATGCCGGCCGCCTGGATAAAGGACAAGGGATGGTATTGCGGGAGAAAGAGTGAATTGGCGATTAATGCCTTGATCCGTCATGACAATTTTCCAGACAGGACCGGAATCATACATCGAATAACGCGCAGAAAAACAATACTTGATGAAGGGCAAAAGGGTGTTGCTGTGCTCAGTGAATGATGAGCTGATTATATCGAAGTAACAAGTAATGGGCGGGTTCGTTACTTCCTCTGTCTCCATCACCACCGACCAGCATAAGAAAATTGTCATCCGTCACCTTCACCGGTGACATTCCCTCAATATTTCCTATGTTGATCGTGGCCGGCAATGTAGCTCGGCGGGGTCTGTCTTCAGAGTTTCCGCTCCAATACCAAAGACCTGAATGACCTGCAGTAGTTTCGGTTGAATTGAGATCGCCGGCAATGAGATACCCTCGTAAATTTGGATCATAGGAGATCGAAGAAAAAACTGCTCCTTCCAGATCAAGCACCTTCAGTTTGCGGGAAATCTTTAAAACTGCTTTATCCTCAAATATAGCCTGAGGATTCTCAATAGCCACGAGTATGGCCTTGCCGGTGGAAATCGGACGACGAAAGGCAATCAGGAGTCGCTTGCCGGTAGAATCAAAGGTGAGTCCTTTTATGGAAAATTGAAAATGCTGCTTCCTGCTCCAGATTGATTGAAGGCTCTCTCCCAGTTTATCATAAACTTTCAGGGCGATAATGCGGTTATTATCAATTCTGCCTCGCACAAGTCGCGCTTTTTCCGCACCAGGCCGACCATCCGCAGTCTGGCGGGACAAAGCAATGGCATAAATATATCCTTTGTTATCCATGGTCCATGCTGCAAGGTCTTTGAGCCGAATGTTGAATGTATTTAGAACAGAGGCATCAAGCAGGTCGCTTTTGTTAATCGATCCGTCGGCCGCCAGGGCAACAACACGTAATGCCCGTCGCTGCCCTCTTTCGAGGACAAGAAGACGGTTGTCCGGCAGCAACCCGACACCGGAAGGCTGATAAATATTATTAAATTGTGCAAGCTGGTTTGTAACCGATGCCATATTATGTTCATCGGGCTTGGTCCTCAGGGTAATATAGGCTTGAATAATAATTAGTGTTACGATCCCGGACACCATTCCCACCCGAAAAACAAAGTAAGAATAATGCAGCATTTTAAACTTCCAGTTTGCGATGACTCCGAGAGTATAGAGGTAATCAATCATACCAAGATATACTTTTTCAGGGTTCTGTAGTGTTTTTATCATCCCTTTGACAAAGTCTTTTTTGGAGAGTTCCGCATAGTATTCAAAATTTAAAAAACTGGCCTTTACCCTTGAAAATTTTTTTTGCGAAGAACTGCCCTTCAATTTCTCATATTTATTGTAAAGGCCAGGGGATGCGGCTTGAATAGCGAAAAATATGGAGATCGCAGAAGTTATCAGAAATAATATGGAAGGTACAACATACAAATGTTCTGCAGCGTGAATAAAAACGCCTGAAACCGTGAGCACAGAGGCAAAAAAGCCATTGATTGATATCATGATATTGGCTTTCTTGGTAGCTATGGCAATCATATCCAGTTGGGCACGATACGATGTCTTGAACATCGTCTCAATCCCCTTTTCAGACCTGAATATTTGTTTTTTACTTTTGCTTTTCTTTTTCGATTTCTTAGATTTTGATTTTTTTTTCTTATCTTTTTTTAAGTGATTCAGCTCCCGTCCATCACTGTCAGGTGTATCGTCATCTATGATTACCGGGGCAACCAGCGAGATGTCCTTACCTTTCGGGTATTCAGTCCTTTCAATGTTTAGTGGAAATTGTATCCCATGACATCCGTCATCATCACCATCGCCTGCTGGTGAAGTGCCGGCTGGGTCAGAATCAGGATGAATTGGTTTGTTTTGCTTCATAATATATCTCTTCCCGGTTTCGTTAATTCTGCGTTCTGAACAAGACCATCTATCCGAGATAACGAAGCTATCAAAAGTTTATTCCATTTTGTTTGTCTGGAAATTACCTTGGGACAGGGGATTGCCTATCCCGGAGTGAGTTATTTTTATGTGTTTGTCGTGGCCCGGCCAGTCTGGTCCAGTCATGCCGGTTTTCATGGAAATCGATCTAAAAGCTATACAGTAACTGAAAAATATTTTTTTCCGATGCAGGTCGAGCATATTCCTAACAGAGGACACTTTATGGAAATATACGCCATAGCTCTCAGCATTTTCCGGCAGTATACAGGCAATGTAACAACCAGGTCGATAATATAAGCGAAATTGACCGTTGATGATTATTGTTACAACAAGAACACAAAGGAGATAATTATGGGATGATAGGATGGAGTAAATCTATGGATTATTTATAAATTCAGCCTGTTTGGTAAAAAGTTTTCATTTCCGAGGTAACCTGCACCAATTCGTTGACATACTTTGAAAATAAACTAATGAGTGGAGCCGGTAGCCGGAGAAATTACAAGCTGGTTGTATTGTATTACCTTGTAATGAGCACATTTGTGTTTATACATTTTGCCGTCATCACTGACAATGAGAATATGTGGCTCACCATTTATATTTACCGAGCTTATCCCCTCTATATTTTTAACATTTTCCATTCCTGTGATGGTTATTTTCCTGGGATTGTCTGAACTGTTTCCAGTCCAGAACCAAAATTTCGATCTGGTTTTTCCTTTTGCATTGTTAATTTCATTAACTAACAGATAACCACCCAGTTCTTGATCAAAATCCATTGCCCGTATTCCACCGCCATGTAAATCAAGACGAAATAGTTGATCGGAAATTTTTGGTTTTTCGTGAAGATCGAAAATAGCATTCGGGTTCTCCAGAACAACAATCAATGACTTGCCTGCAATGAGTGGTTCACGCAAACCTATCAACAGCTTTTGTTTCTCCGCATCAAAGCTGATGGCTTCTATATTGATCTCGTAGGCATC
>JALSNT010000499.1 GCA_026986885.1 Desulfobulbaceae bacterium | reverse complement strand
ATCAAATCACCAACTCAGTTAACACAGATTATAGTAAGAAGTTTATCGAAACTGTCAAGAAGATGCTTGCAGCAACAGTCATAGATACCGGATTAAAGGCCATGAGTGTTTCCCCAATCAGTCGTCCTTATCATCGGTTGCAACGAGACGGCCAAGATACTGTACTATGGAGACAGCAGCAAGCGAAGCTGTTTCGGCACGCAGAACATGACGACCGAGGTTGATAATATAAAAATTCATCTCACGAATCCGTTGAATTTCCTGTTCATGCAGCCCGCCTTCAGGGCCGATAAGGAGGAGAATTTTCCCGGCTGAACAAAGGTAATCAGGGGAAAGCAACGCCTCTTTTTCATTCTCCCAGCAGCACAGCCGATAGGAATAATCCGTAACGACAAGCTCCTCCAGTCTGACAATCGGCTCGATTGTCATCGGCACGGAGCGGCCGCTTTGCTTGCAGGCCTGGGTAACGATTCTCTGCCAGCGATTCAACCGTCGTTCAATATTTTTCCCGGCGACACAGTAACGACTTATCACCGGTAGCAGGGAATCCACTCCAAGCTCTGTGGCCTTTTGTACGACCATATCCATTTTTTTTCCTTTGAGGATCCCCTGGGCAAGGGTCAGGGGAAACTGTTCGGATATACGGTCGACAAAACGATAAATAATTTTCCCTTGGAGAGCACGGGTTGTAAGGGAAGTAATCTCCGTTTGATACACGGTGCCGGCGGCGTCAAAAAATTCGACAACCTGCCCGGTGCGCATGCGCAACACCGAAGAAATATGATGGGCTTCGCAACCGGTCAGGGTAACGATGTCTCCGTTAACCTGATCCGCTCTTACAAAAAAACGGCGCATACTCAGCGAAAACAATAGGGATCAAGCTCGGTGAAGATATCCTTGCCGAAGCCATGGGCAACAGCAGGGCAACCGCCGCAGAGCGGACGTATTTCACAATCACTGCATGCCGATGAGCCTGCACGATAACGACCGGCAATCTCACTGTAATAAATTTGAGAAAATGTCTGTTTACGGATATTGCCGATGGGGGAGGGGAATTTACGGCAGGCATGGACCTCGCCGTCGGGTAGCAGAGAGACAAAATTAAAGGCGGCGCCGCAACCATAGCCGGCACAGCCGCCGATATAAGGCATGGATTTTTTATGGCGCAGGAGATTGAAAAAATTATCCTTCAACCGCATACAGGGATTTTTCGTACTCGCCTCCATATAACGATCCAAAAAAGCGGGGAAATCCTCTGGTCGGACGGAGGCAAGATCAGCGCCTTCCCCGACCATGGCCAGCCGGTTAAAGGTAAAGAGATCCGCCCGATCCCGCAGCAGTTCAGCCAGTTCAAGTACCTCCCCCATGTTGGCCCGTGTCAGGGTCAACATGACCATGGAATAAATATCAAGCTCGGCAAGAAGGTCCAGAAACTCTAAAATACGGGTAAAATGGCCCTGCCCGCGCATGTAATCATTATGTTGGGCAAGCCCCTCAAGGCTCACCTGGTAAAATTCCGGCTTCTGAATGGCAAGCATCTCTTCAATCCGGTGCCTGGGCATGGGATTGCCTAAAACGGCCACCAGAAAACCACGGTCGACCGCCTCTTTGTAAAGCTCATTGAAATACGGGTACAACAGGGGATTACCGCCGGTAAAGGTCACCTGGGTAAACACATTATTTTCAGCACAGAAATCATACAGATCGTCAAGAACCCGGATCCCCTCGGCCGGCTCCATGGTCGCCCGGTCGCTGCGATCATAGCAATGACGACAATGAAGATCACAGACCTGGGTAATATGCCATTGCAGGGTAAAAGTCGGGGTCGTAAATCTGTCGGGATCTTCGATGACACCCCGGGGAAAGTCGGGTCCGCGGACGAGTTTTGATTTCGGCGCCAGCAAAAGACCGCGATGGACGGCGCTGTACAGAATGTCATCAATAACACCAACCGTTACCCCGCCCTCGGCAGCGGCCTGCCTGGAAGGGATTGAGTCCGTGATTAATTT
>JALSNT010000498.1 GCA_026986885.1 Desulfobulbaceae bacterium | reverse complement strand
GTACAAAGTCAATTGAAAGTCGGCAATGGTTTTGACGAGACCGTCAATCAGGGGCCGCTCATTGATCTTAATGCGATAATCAAAGTGGAAGAGCAGATTAAAGATGCCCTGGACAAGGGTGCCCGGATTGGTTGCGGCGGTAAACGAATCGGTGCAGCCGGATTCTTTTTTGAACCCACTATCCTGCTGGATGTAACCCCGGAAATGCGCATCGCCAGGGAAGAGACCTTCGGCCCTGTGGCACCGTTATTTTCATTTACCACCGACGAGGAGGCAGTGGCCCTGGCCAATGATACCCCGTATGGGCTTGCCTCCTATTTTTACAGTCGTGATATCGGCCGGGTCTGGCGAATTGCGGAACAGCTCGAGTATGGAATGGTCGGTATTAATACCGGGATTATGTCCTCCGAATCCGCTCCTTTCGGCGGCGTCAAGGAATCGGGGATCGGCAGGGAAGGATCAAAGTATGGAATGGATGAATATCTGGAGATGAAGTATCTCTGCCTGGGGGGACTGGAGAGTGGACCTGCCTCCGACTAATCCAAAGGTTCGTCCAGATCCCTGCTGTCGACATAGGCGTAGGCAGAATGCTTGTGGATGGATTCAAAGCTTTCCACGCCAATACTGAACCAGTCTATATCCGAACGGGCCTGTACCTTTTGGGCGACCATGCGAACCACGTCTTCAACAAACATTGGGTTATTGTATGCGGTTTCAGTAACATATTTTTCATCGGGACGTTTGAGCAGGGCATATAACCGGCAGGAGCCGCATCCCTCAACCAGCTCGATCAGGTCTTCCAGCCAGATAAATTTTCTGTTTTTCGGCGCTACGCTCAGGCAGACCTCTGCCCGCTGGTTATGAGCGCCGGCCTCGCTGATTTCTTTGGAGCAGGGGCAAAGGGTTGTTACCGGCACCTCAACGGTCAGCAGAAGCTGCCTGTTTCCTTTACTTGATCCTTGAAAGGAACATTGATATTCCATCAGGCTGCTGGTTTCCGTGACCGGAGCTTTTTTAGCAAGGAAATACGGGAACCGCATCTCCATGCCGGCCTCTTCCGCCTCCAGTTGTCGACGAACTTCGGCCAGCAGTTTTGGAAATACCGAGGCATGCATATCGCGGCGGTACCGGGAAATGATATTTGTAAAGACGGCAACGCAGGATCCTCGCAGGCGTCTGGGCATTTTTGCCTGCAGAGTAATGGTGGCGACGGTCTGCTGCAGTGATCCCGTTTGTTCCCGAATACTGATGGGACAGGTGAAGTTGTTGATACCTACAGTGTCAAGTTTCATTGCCTTCCTTTACAGTATTTTCATGTCATCCTCAAGAAAACAAGTAACGGAGCCGGATAATTTTATCCTGAATTGAGCGATTATGAGTTTATCAGGGGCGCGGTTTGGTTTGTTTGAAGAGGATCGTAAAATATGGTAGGTTATTTTCCCATCTGTAGTGCAGGAGTATGATCAGAAGAATATAGGAGTTGTTGGATTGGTGGACAAAGTTCGTGTGGATAAATGGTTATGGGCGGCTCGTTTTTTCAAGACCCGCTCGTTGGCCTCAAGGGCTGTGACCGGAGGGCATGTTCACGTCAATGGTGCCAGGGTAAAGGCTGCCCGGCCTGTACAACCTGGGGACAGGTTGCTTATCCGGCGAGGGGAGATGGAGTTTACTGTTATTGTGCAGGGATTAAGTGAAAAACGTGGTCCGGCGCCGGTTGCAAGGAAGTTGTATGCGGAGACGGCGGAATCCATTGCCGCCCGGGAGGCTGCCAGGGATGAACGGCGTCTGATCCGTGCCGCTGCGGCCAGGCCTGATCGGCGGCCGGATAAACGACAGCGCCGGAAAATAAGAAAATTTTTACGCAAAGATTGAGGATGAAAATGAAAAAGGTAGAACGGGCATTAATCAGTTTGACGGACAAATCGGGTATTGAAGATTTTGCCCGGGCATTAACCGATATGGGGGTGGAAATTCTTTCCACCGGCGGCACGGCGAAGAAAATGCGGGCTGCTGGAATTGCTGTAACTGATGTTGCTGAATTCACAGGATTTCCGGAAATGCTTGACGGCCGGGTAAAGACCCTGCATCCCCTGGTTCACGGCGGCATTCTCAACCAGCGGGCAAACCCGGATCATCAAAAGCAGTGCAGGGAACACGGCATCCGCGATATTGATATCGTTGCCGTGAATCTTTATGCCTTTGAAAAAACCGTGGCCGACCCCAACTGCAGTCTTGCTGATGCCATCGAAAACATTGATATCGGCGGTCCGACCCTGTTGCGGGCGTCGGCAAAAAATTTCAGAGACGTCACCGTCATTGTCGATCCGGCTGATTATGAACAGGTGCTTACCGAGATTAGAGCAACCGGTAACACGACCTTGAAGACCCGCTTTAAATTAGCCGTCAAGGTTTTCCAGCTGACTTCGGCCTATGACACCACTATTGCCGACTGGCTTGTCCGGGTTGACGTTGACGGTAATTCCTATTTTGCCGGAGAAAAATAAAAAAATGCTTAAAATGGCGGTCTTACTGTCCGGTACAGGCCGGACACTCGATAATTTTCATGATCGTATACGGGCGGGAACCCTGCATGCGGAAATTCAGCTTGTAATTTCAAATGTTGCCGATGCCCTGGGTCTGGAAAAGGCGCGGAAATACGGCTATCCCGCTTTTCACGCAGTTGGTAATCCCGCCGTCAATGAAATCCTTGGCCGTTATGATATAGAACTTATTACTCTGGCAGGGTATCTTAAACTGTATGAGCCGCCGCCGCACCTGCGACAGGCAGTGCTTAATATTCATCCTTCGTTGATTCCATCGTTTTGCGGGCCTGGTTTTTATGGGCATCATGTGCATGAGGCGGTCAAGGCCCGGGGGTGTAAGGTCAGCGGCTGTACGGTTCATTTCGCCAATGAAGTATATGATGAAGGACCGATCGTCGTGCAGAAATGCGTGGCCATAGATGATGACGATACCCCTGATGATATTGCCGATAAGGTTTTCGCCAGGGAATGTGAGGCCTTTCCCGAAGCCATAAACCTGGTCGGGCAGAAAGGTATCGCCTATTTCTGGAATAAGTCCTGACCATTCACCCTTAGGTGTTACTACGTCCACAGTGATCCAAATCCTGTGATGAGTTGCAAGGTAAAAGCCATGACAACACAAACCATAATGACCACCCGGGATATCGATCGTAGCCTTGATCGGATAAGCCTTGAAATTCTTGAAAAAAATCATGGGATTGAAGAGTTGGCCATTGTTGGTATTCATACCGGTGGTGTGTTTTTAGCCAGGAGAATTCATAACAAAATTACAGCTCATGAAAATGGAGAGCTGCCCCTGGGTGCCCTGGATATTACCCTGTACCGTGATGATTGGAGCCTGATCTCGCAAAATCCCATTGTCCGGACAACGGATATCGGTTTTCAGGTGGAAAATCGTCGGGTGGTGCTGGTTGATGACGTCCTTTTTACCGGGCGAACCATTCGGGCCGCCATGGATGCCATTATGGACTATGGCCGTCCTCTCTCCATCGGGCTGGCCGTTCTGGTTGATCGTGGCGGCAGGGAGCTGCCCATTGGTCCTGATTATGTCGGTTTATGCGTTAGTGCTGCTGCCGACGAACGGGTTGATGTCCTGCTTACTGAAAAAGACGGCCGGGATGAAGTCATTCTCCAGGGAGCCGGTGGCTGACATGACCGATGGGTTTGTGTCATCCCGGCCTGAAGATCTGGCAGCTATCTGCCATCGGGTGCGCGAAAAGTCGGAAAGTTACGAGAAATATAATTTCAGTAGTAAATTCAACGAGTTTTTAAAGGCGTTTTTTGATCTTGCCCAGGAGTTCGATACCCTGGAAGACTTTTATCGTATCTGTGTGGCTGTGCCGCTTGAGATGACGGATCTGGACAGTGCCTTGTACCTGCTGAAAAAAGAAGAGAATGTGCTGTGGCTCGCCTGTGACAGCAAACAGGGCGTACCTGCCGTCTCAGTTCCTGCCGACGCAGCGATTTGTCTTCAGAACTCTCCCTATGAAGCCGCAGACAGATACATTATTCCCATCTGCAGTAAGCAGCCGCCCGGAGTCTCGCCGTTGCCGGAGGACAGTAAAATTTCGAAAAACGGGCAGGTCGAACTATGGTCCGGAGAGGATGGGTTCTGTGGCCGGGGCAGGTTGTTAGGTATGTTTGCGGTGGGTCCGTTATCCCATCTTTCTCCTTCTGATAAATTTTTCTTTGTCAAGTATGTCAACAGGATAGGCTTTAATCTTGATAACCGGCTGATTGCCCGGCAGAATATTGACCATTTAAAATTTATCAATTCCCTGGTTATGGATATTGAACACAATGTCATTGTCCCCAATATGTATTTTCTTCATCTCTTTAATCAGTTACGCAAAAAGATTATAGAGCTGGAGATCTTTGAAAAGGAATTAAGAGAAAAGGCGAGTGAAAGGCGGGACGGTTCCCCCGAGGATGATTGCCCCACACGTTGCGGTCACATTCGTGAAGGGTTGTTGCGCTATCATCAGGAACTGGTCAAACATCATGCCAATATCAGTCTTTTTTTGGAGAGTCTGTTTCGGCGGGAACACTTTGAAAAAGGACATCTGGTCCTGCATCCAAAGCGCTGTTTTGTGGAAAAGGAAATTATTCTGCCCCAGCTGGAACATTATGCCGCCCGTATCCGGGCAGCCGGTATAACCGTTGAGCGTCCGGAAAACATGCTGGACGAGGAATTTCAGATCATGGTCGACATAGGCCTGCTTGCCCAGGTATATGCCAATCTGTTTTCCAATGCCGCAAAATATACCCGGGAAATTTGTTCCGACAATGGGTCCCCGCGCAAGGCCATGGCCTACGGACGGGAGATTGTTCATGATTTTCCGGAACGGGGACGTCAGGGTATAAAGTTTAATGTCTTTACCACCGGCCCTCCTTTTTCCAGGGAGGAGGGGACGAAGCTCTTTAACGAAGGTATGCGCGGCCGGGAATGTGAGCATATTCCCGGTACCGGTCATGGCCTGTCGTTTATCCGTCATGTGATAGAGTTGCACGGCGGAACGGTTGGTTATGAAGCAACGCCGGAGGGAAATAATTTTTATTTTATTCTGCCGCTGCCCACGGCGGACCAGCCGTCCTCTTCCTGATTCATTACCGTTGATTGGCGGTTAAGGAGAAACCAGGGACCTTGGTATCCCGGAAAAAACAGTATCTGCCTTGCGCAAATTCCATTCCGCCTGCCCTTTTTCCTGTTTTCTTCGTCCTCAATTCAGCAATTCCTTAAACGGTGTATCCCTCTATGAATAGAACTCCACGTATCCTCCATACCGACTGGTCACGCAGTTGGGGGGGACAGGAAATTCGTACGCTGACCGAGTTGCGTGCCATGAAACAACACGGATTTCGTGTCGGTTTGGTTGTTCGCCGGGGTGCGGAACTTGCCCGGCGCGCATCTGCAGAGGATATCCCGGTTTATTTTGTCGATTTTTCTTCCAAATTTAACGTATCGGCCTGGCGGCATCTCTTTCGTCTTCTGAAAAAGCTGCAGCCTGCGGTCGTTAACACCCATTCCTCTGAAGATTCCTGGATGGCCGGTGCTACGGCCAGGTTGTGTCGCGTACCACTGATTATACGCACAAGGCATGTGCTGGCCCCCATTTCCAGCTCGCTCAGTTATACCCTTTTTCCCCATGTTATCTTTGCCTGCAGTGAATCCATTGGCGCCCAACTGGTTGAACAGGGTGTAGCCGCATCCAGGATAATTGTTCAGTCCACCGGTGTTGATGAGCAGCGCTTCCGTTTTTCCAGGCGGAACCGGTTGCAGATTCGCGCGAGATACCACCTTGGTGCAAAAGATATTCTGGTGGGTAATGTAGCTTTTATCCGTCATTATAAGGGCCATGATTTTATTGTCCGTACGGCAGCTCTTTTGCCGAAGCGGTTTAAATTTATGATTGTCGGCGGCGGTGATGATCTGCCTCTTTTGCGGGAAACCATTGAACGAGCAGAACTGACGGATCGATTTATTCTGCCCGGTCACCGGGAAGATCCGGAGCGATTCTTCTCGGCCATGGATATGATCTTTTTTTCCTCCTATGAAGGCGAGGGCATCTCCCAGTCCTTTATCCAGGGGTTACTTTACGGCCTGCCGTTGCTGACCTGTAAGACCCCATCTCTTCTGGAGCCGCTGTCTCTGGTGCATAACTACCGGGTGGTTGATTACGGTGATACCGAAGCCGCCGCCAAAAAACTCCTTGAGCTTGCCGATATGCCGCCGCCTGATGCAGAACAGATCGACAGACAACGCCTGGCGGTCTCCGAGATATATGGATTGGAGAAAATGATTCGAACCATTGTTGAGTTGTACCGGACGCATGGCATCTCCGTCTAAACAGAAAATATGCCGGCCCGGGAGAGGGGCGTCTGCATCGGGCATGGAACTGCTGGCCCCTGCCGGCAGTTTCCCGGCCTTTGAAGCGGCGCTGGAACAGGGGGCGGATGCGATCTACGTCGGGGCTCCCGGCTTTAATGCCCGGGCACTCAGCCGGGATTTCACCTTTGCCGAGATTGATTCCATGGTGCGACAGGCCCATGGCCAGGGTGTCAAACTCTATATAGCCATGAACAGCCTGGTCAAGGAAGATGAGCTGCCGACCGCCATTGAGGCGCTTTCCTGTTTCCGGCAACTGGCTGTTGATGCCCTTATTATTCAGGATATAGGTCTTTTGTACCTTGCCCGCACCTGGTTTCCCGAAATTGTCCTGCACGCCTCAACTTTGATGTCTGTTCACAACTCCCTCACCGCCAAAGAACTGATTCGTCTTGGCTGCAAACGGGTGGTTCTGGCCCGTGAGCTGACCATTGAAGAAATGGGTGCAATATACAGAAAGACCGGTGCTGAAATCGAGGTCTTTGTCCACGGGGCGATGTGTTTTTCCTATTCAGGTCTGTGTATGTTTTCCAGCCTGCACGGTGGAAAATCCAGTTTGCGTGGACAATGTGTGCAGCCATGCAGGCGACATTATTCCTGGGGGCAGCCTGGAAGACAGGCCCGTAGCGGCAGGAAAGAGGGAAAGAGCCAATACCTCTTTTCCATGAATGATCTTTGCGGCGTTGATGTACTGCCTGAACTGCAGCAGGCCGGTGTCCGGTGTCTTAAAATTGAAGGACGGATGAAAAGCGCCTGTTATGTTGCCAATACCGTGGCTGCCTATCGGATGGCCCTGGACAGCCTTGACAAATCCGATGAGGAACAGGAGTGTATCCTTCGGGAAGCCCACCGGCTGCTTGATGGGGCCATGGCCAGGAAACGGTCGACAGGATTTATGCTCACGCAACAACCAGGAGGGGCAATATCTCCACAGCATTCGGGAAACAGCGGTTTGTTCCTCGGTAGAGTTCATTCTCTATCGTCGAGAACCGGCAGGCAGGGGAAACAGGAGAATATTCTGGATATAACTCTGGCGGCTCCGGTGGCGGAAGGGGATCGCTTGCGGCTGCATCAGGAAAAGTCAGGTGAGCGTACCAGCTTCACCCTGCGGGTTTTGACCATTGCCGGCCGTCGGCAAAAGAGCGCCGGGGCCGGGGAGCGGGTAAAGATTGTCCAGAGAGGTACAGTGAAAAATCCAGGCCGTCATTTTAATGGCAGTTTGTTTAAAGTTGATGTCGGCACCCGCATTGTTGCCGAGCGGACAGGGCAAAGGCGGCAGCGGAAGCTGTCGTCTCGAAAAATATTTCCGGATCGACAACTGGTGCAGCAAATTCTTGAGCAGCTCTGCTGCAACCAGAATCGCCCCCGGCAGCAACAGACCGGAAAACGGCGTGGAGAAAAAAGGCGGGGAGAGGGTAATCGGCGAATGTGGCAACGGGACGCAGAGTGGTGGATAGCCCTGCGCGCCATATCGGATCTGCGGCAAAGACTACCGGTGCGTCCTGCCCGTATTGTATTGCCGCTCTCCCGTGACAACATGGACAATTTAGAACAGCGGGGAGGAAGCACAATAAAAAAATACAGGGCAAAAATCGTTTGGCGTCTGCCGCAGATTATGCCGGAATCGGAGCTGGCGTGGTTTGAAAAACAGATCAAAACGCTTGTTGCCCAGAGGTATTTTCGTTATGAACTTGGACACCTGTGCCAGTACGCTTTATTTGCCTTTGTTGAGAAGCAGAATCAGAGCCGGCTTGAGTTGTCCGGCCATTACAGCTTAAATCTGCTCAACTCCGCCGGTCTCAGGGCCGTTCAATCCCTGGGACTTCGCAGGGTTCTTTTTTCCCTGGAAACTGATTCGGATAATCTAGCCGCCGCCCTTTTCCATTGGAGAAATTTTTGTGGCCGTACCGGAAAAAAACGCAGGCAGCATAGGGAGAAAATGTCGATTGGCCTGTATGTCTATGGACGACCGCCGTTGTTTACGGCCCGGCTGGACAGCGATCATTTTCAGTATAAGAAAATCTTTGTCAGTCCAAAAGAAGAACGATTCACCCTTGAGCATCACCAGGGCCTTACCATGGCAAGATCGGTTCATCCATTTTCGTTGTTACAATGGCGTCGGGAAATTGCCGCCATGGGGATGGATTATCTCTTTATGGACCTGACCGGCGGGGCAATAAAAAAAGAGGGGGCCATGGCAAACAGCCTTGTTAACGGTGGCGGAAAAAGAGTCCCGATTCTGTCGGGTAATTTTCATTCCACTCTGGTATAAGGCCCTGTACCTGATAAAGGAATGCTCAATTTAGG
>JALSNT010000497.1 GCA_026986885.1 Desulfobulbaceae bacterium | reverse complement strand
CGCCGGGGGGAGTGCATTTGCTAGGCTGTAAAAAAATATGGAATAAAATCAATAAGATAGATGGTCTACGGTTGTGACTCTAACTAGCTGAAATCATTGAATTTTTGCCTCCGGCCCTCTTGGGATAATTTTTGATTTTCTACACAAAAACAGCATGTTAATGGTGCATGCGAGGCTCGATTATGGTATATTGTAATCATCCAAAAACAATCATAAAAGGAGCCACGCATGCACATCCTACATTCATTGCTCGCCGAACTCAAAGCAGAATTTGCATGGTCCAAAAAGGGGGGAAGAGCGTGGATTGTGGTTTATCTATACCCTGCTGGCAATCATCCTTCCTTTTACATCCTCCAAAACGTCGAATCTCCTGCGAGCCTTGAGAACCCTGTTCGGTTTTGTCAATATCAAGAGGAAACGATATTACACCTTCATGGCTTCGACCAGGATCCCATGGAAATCCCTTTGGGCAAAGGTCTGGCAGATGATACCTGAACCGGAAACCAATGGCAGACTTCTGGTCGCTCTGGATGATTTCATCAATCCCAAGATTGGAAAGAAGATTTTTGCCTGTGCCAGGTATTTTGATCATGCCGCCAAGGAGAATCAGTCGAAGTATCCCTGGGCACAGAATATTGTTTCCATCGGCCTGCTCAAGGTTATCAAGGGCAGATGGGCCTGCCTGCCGTTAAGCTTCCGATTTTATCATCAGCAGAAAGAGATCAGGAGCAAACGGATGAAGTACCGCGGGAAACCCATTAACTTTCAGAACAAACTTCAGCAGGCTGCCTCCATGATCGATGATGTTGCCGCCGCTTTTCCGGATGCAGCCATTACTGTGGTGGCCGATTCCTGGTTTGGGAACAACGGACTGTGGAAACCGCTTTGCAAGCAACTGGGGCAACGGATACACATGATCTCCAGGCTTCGCGCCAACAACAATCTGTTTGCCCTGCCGAAAGCCAGGAAAACCAGGGGGCCTGGTCGTCCACGGAAGTATGGGAAGAAGTTGGGCATTACATCATCACTTGCTGCTCAATATCGCGAGTTGGCCAAGGAGTACATGGTCGATCTCTATGGACGGAAGCGCTCTGTTCTTGCCCATGACCGGGTGGTCATGCTCAAGACGCTGAAATGTGCGGTCCGTGTCGTATGGATTTACCGTAAGACCCAATGGGTGGCGATCTTCTCCACCGACCTGACTCTATCCGTGGCCGAGATCATCGAATATTACGGTGCCCGCTGGAAGATCGAGGCATTTTTCAAAGAGCTGAAACGAGATATTGGCAGTGCCGACACACAGACCAGGAATCCGGTGGCCGTGACCAACCACCTTGCTTTTTGCATGATGGCCACCACCATCACCTGGATCTACGCCTGCATGTTGGAGAGAACGCCGACCAGGAGGCACGCGGTCCAGGGTCGTCAGCATTTTGCCTTCTCTGACGTCAGGCGATGCATCGCCAAGGATGCTTTGGCCGATGATTTTGCAATACTTTGTCCACCGCCAGGCAAACCAGCGGATAATTCCGTTGTCGCCGCGCTGCTGCGGATGGCGGCGTAAGCCATTTTGGGGAAACTTCAGTCAAAATGTTACTGCAGCAAAATAACGGCGGACCGCAAAATCTCTGATTTTCGGCACAGGACGTTCCGGTTCAGTACTGGTGCTCGCTGGCCGACGGATCCTGGCTGTCCGGATCGCGGGGCAGCCAGTAGCTCTGCCGGTGGGAGTCCGGGCGGCAGTGGAGCAGGTCCGTGCCCATGGCCCGGGCGGCCAGGGCCAGCGGCGTAACCACCAGGAAATAGACCAAGGTCAGCAGCACCGCCGTCATGAAGGTCCCCATGACCCCGGCAACAGCCATCCAGACGGCATGGACCTGGCGGAGCAGCAGGGGCCGCAGCAGACCCAAGATCACCAGGACAAGACCGGGCAGCGCCAGCCAGCTCCGCAGGGGTTTCTCCTGCCAGAAAAAAAAGGCGCCGAGAACGAGAAGGACAAGACCGACGAGCAGACCGAACTTCCTGAGCTCCCGGGCC
>JALSNT010000496.1 GCA_026986885.1 Desulfobulbaceae bacterium | reverse complement strand
TGCAGCGTTTGTGGGTGCTGCCGGAAATACGGCGCTGGCCGCCGTCTCTGGAAACCGTTATTGAATTCACAGTGCTTGCCGACGGCCGTCTTGCAAATATCCGGATCGCCGGAAAATCAGGCGATCCTTTTTTTGATCGTTTTGCCATGGAAACCGTGCGAAAGGCCGCTCCAATGCCGCCGATTCCGCCGGTACTGAAAAAAAACCGTCTGGACTTAGGTTTCAGGCTGCGACCTGCCGGGATTCAGAATTAATTGTTTTTTTGTAAACGTTCACCAGCACTCCATCTTCGTCCGATCAGGCCTCCTCACATAGCGGGCTATCGGAGTCTGCGCTTACCTGACTCGTTGGCCTGCTTGAACGAATATGGAGCACTGGTAAACGTTTACATTATGCCGGTAATACGGGCGAAACAGCATCTTGGTGAACGGTTACGTTTTTTTTTATCATCAGCTCACTTATTTTTTGTTATGGTTGAAAATAACATATGAAATTTACTAAAAAATTACTTCCAATCCCGTTCCTGCTTCTGGTATTTTTCTTGATGGGACAGGTGTCTTTTGCGCAACGGGTATATCTTGACATTACCGCCTCCGACGTTCGAAAAATTGTTGTAGCTATCCCACCATTTCAGGAACTGAAAAGTACCCCTGCAGATGCCGACAGGGGGAAAAAAATGGCGGACCTGTTAGGACGGGCCCTTGAATTTCACGGATTTGCCCGGGTTATTGATGCCGCTACTTACGGCACCGCTGCAAACATCAACTGGCAGGATTTCGGGGTGGATTTTGTCGTTCAAGGCAAGTTCAGCCATTCCGGCAGCAAGCTTGTCCTGGAGGGCAGGTTATTAGATGTTTCAGAAAACAGACTTCTTGCCGGTAGACGGTACAGCGGACGGCCTCAGCAACAGGATGACATGATACTGCGTCTGGCCGATGCCCTGGTCAAGGAGTTTACCGGAGAAGCAGGTATCAGCCGTACGTCCATTGCCTATATTTCTGATGAAACCGGTGCCAAAGAGGTGTTTATCGGCGACGTAATGAACCTGAAAAGACGGCAGATAACTCGACATAAACACCTGTGTGTCTCGCCGAGATTTACTCCCGACGGCCATTTCCTGGTATACACCACTTATCATCGCGGCAATCAGGACCTGTACATCACCGATCTCAGACAGAGTCGAATTACCAGACCGTTATCAAGGCGCAAGGGGATGAATCTTGCTCCTGCCTTTGCACCGGATGGAAAAACCATGGTCGTCACCCTGAGCAAAGACGGCAGTCCCGATCTGTATCTCATGACGAGGAAGGGAAAGATCCTCAGACGATTGACGAAAAAGACCGGCATTAACGTGTCACCCTCTTTTTCCCCGGACGGCGGATCGTTGGTTTTTGTCTCGGATCGTAGCGGCCGACCACAACTATACATTATGGATATGACTGATTACCGGGTACAGCGCCTGACCTTCGACGGTCAGGAAAACAGTGAGCCTTGCTGGTCTCCCAAGGGTGATAAAATTGTCTTCACCGGGCGTATCGACGGCCATTACCAGCTTTTCACCATTGATCCCCATGGTGGCCGTTCATTCCAACTGACCTCTGAATGGGGTGATTTTGAATCGGCGACCTGGTCGCCGGACGGCAAGCAGCTGGTTTTTTCCCGGAGCCGAAACGGCCATTCCGAAATCTGTACTGTTTTTGCAAATGGGAAGGGAATGCGTGTATTGTTTCCTCTGAAGGGGAACCAGTCATATCCACGGTGGTCTCGTCGACCATAGAAAAAAACCCTGAATTCAGGAAAAACCTTTTCGGCCCTTCTCCCCTATAGCCTGTGGATTTGCCGACTGATAATGGTCGCAAAGACGCGGGCTGCAATAAATCAATCCGGGTTGTGTTTGAAACAAAGTGGATTTGAAACAAAGAGGATAACAATAATGAAAGGTATACGAAATATTGCACTTGCCGGTTGCTCGCTTTTTCTCCTCTGTCAGTGTGCTACTCAGGATGATTTACGTAAATTAAATTATCAGGTACGGGCCGTT
>JALSNT010000495.1 GCA_026986885.1 Desulfobulbaceae bacterium | reverse complement strand
ACGATAAAGCATCCGCTCTATCTCATCCATGCTGGAAAGACGAAAATCAAGTTTGATAATATCGGCCAGCTCAAGCAACGGCTCAAACTTGCGGGCATAGACAAAATCATCAAGAGCGATCAGGTAACCCTTATCGGATAACAGCCGGCATGCCTCTATAACAGAATCGGTCGGCTCGACATCTTCCAGTATTTCAATCACAATTTTTGTTTTCGGGAAAAAAGCGGCTATATCCTTACCAAGTAAGCATTGGGTGAAATTGATGAAACACGGCTTGTTACCGGATATTTTTTCTATACCCTCGGTGAGAAAGGCACTGGATAGAACACTGGTGGTCGCCCGGTTGCCATCGACCTGGCCAAGCTTTACGCCCATGGATTCACGAAAAAGCAATTCATAGGCGTACACACGTTTATTACGCGTAAAAATAGGCTGCCTTGCTATAAATACATCCACAAATAGCTCACATGGAGAAGGATTTTTCCGTAACAGGTTATTACATGTGAGGAACAAGCGATTGGTCCCGGCACACACACCTTGCTGTAGATCGAAGTTTTTACGACGCCGTCAAACATAGTATAGCGCACATCGACCGGGCATATCCAATAAATTCACCAGGGAAATCAAAATGAGGGAAAAAACGTATATGTTATGTAGGTGATGCAGGCGAAACAGCATCTTGGTGAACGGTTACGAAAAAACTACTCCACAGAACGTGGAAAAAGAGACAACCTATAGAATCTGCTCAAGAAAAAGCCTGGTGCGGGCGTGGACCGGATGGTCAAAAAAGGTATCAGGTTCTGCCTGTTCAACAATAGCGCCCTCGTCCATAAAGACCACCTGATCGGCAACTTCACGGGCAAAGCCCATCTCGTGCGTCACCACCACCATGGTCATTCCCTCACGGGCTAAGGTGACCATAACCTCCAGCACCTCGCCGATCATTTCCGGGTCAAGGGCGGACGTAGGTTCATCAAACAGCATAATTTTCGGCTCCATTGCCAGGGCTCTGGCAATGGCTACCCGCTGCTGCTGCCCCCCGGACAGCTGCACGGGATAATGGTTCGCCCGATCACGAATACCTACCTTGTCCAACAGGGCATAGGCCAGTTCCTCGGCTGCCTCTTTTTTCATTTTTTTCAGCTTGATCGGAGCTAATGTCAGATTTTCCAGCACGGTTTTATGTTTAAACAAATTAAAACTTTGAAAGACCATGCCCAGCTCCATGCGGATCTTATTGATATCCTCATCCGGAGAATACAGGTCATGGCCGTCTACCATAATCGAGCCGGAACTGATGGTTTCAAGACGGTTAATGGCCCGTAACAGGGTTGATTTTCCGGACCCGGAGGGACCAAGAACAACCACCTTTTCACCAACTCTCACATCCAGACTGACATTATCAAGGGCCTTGAACGAGCCAAAGTATTTATTGATATGGGAGATATTAATAATAGGATCAGTGACGTTCATAATGACTGAGGCGGTGTTCCATGGTGGAGATCATCCTGGAAAGAACCAGGGTGATCAACAGATAAATAAGGGCGATCATGGTGTAGGTTTCAAAGTAATTAAAACTCTC
This sequence comes from Desulfobulbaceae bacterium, assembly GCA_026986885.1. The sequence continues at coordinate 467 of JALSNT010000495.1, read as the reverse complement.
CGAGGCATATTCGCGACCACGACGCAGAATATCGGCGACTGCCAGTATAGATACCAGCGAGGTGTCTTTTAACAGGGCGATAAACTCATTACCCACCGGCGGGAGAATGGTTCGCCACGCCTGCGGCAGTACCACGTATGCCATGGTTTGCCGCTGGTTGAATCCCAGGGAAAGCGAGGCCTCGGTCTGGCCGTGGTCAATGGACTTGATACCGGCCCGGAACACCTCACCCATATAAGCGCCGTAACAGAAGGCCATGGCAATCACGGCCGCTACAATATCAGGGACCCGGATGATACGTCCCAGTGCAAAATAGATGTAGAACAGCTGGACCAGCAACGGTACGCCCCTGACAATTTCCACATACAATGAAGCAATCAGATTGATGAACCTGTTTCGAGACAACCTGCCCAACCCGGTCAGAAGACCGATCACCAGGGCCAGTGAAATAGAGGCAATGGTCACCT
>JALSNT010000494.1 GCA_026986885.1 Desulfobulbaceae bacterium | reverse complement strand
TTGGGTTTTATTGACCTTCCAGGGTGATATTCTTTTTTTTGCGCAGACTAACCGGTTGTTGTTCCAGTTTTCGTTCTATCCAGTTCTGGTAAAGATCAACGCTGAACATGAGAAGGAGAATAAAAATGACGATCCACTGCGGAATATAGGGAAAACTGGAGTGATTGACCGTCAGGTGAGCAACATGGCCGCCTTCCAGGATCAGGACGAATCCCATCAGGAGCAGAACAAAGAGGCCTAAGATCTCAAAGTCGGGGTTCCGGGTCATGTAGTCGGAGATCGCACCGGCAAAATATACCATGATGGCCACAGAGATTACCACTGAGCCGACCATCACCAGAAAGATGTTGGTCATGCCGACCACGGTCAGAATGGAATCCACGGAAAACAGGAGATTCATACCGACGATTATCGCCAGCACATTGAAAAATTTTGGTGGTGCCGTCAGCTCCTGAACAATACCCTTTGATTTATGCCGCAGCTCCCCGACCCCTTTCCAGATAAGAAACAGGCCGCCGATAAAAAGGATTACCGCTTTGCCGCTGACAGCTCCTTCAATCGTTGTTCCCATGGGAAGATGCATACCCAGATGATAAAAAATACCGGTGGCATATTTGAGGATGAGGCTTACCATGGACAACAGCAGGATGCGAAAGCACATGGCAATCACCAGGCCCCATATTATTGCCTTTTTTCGCTGATGGCCCGGAAGTTTGCCGGCAAGGATGGAAATGATAATCAAATTGTCAGAGCCCAGGGCGATCTGAATAAGGGTTACCGAGAAGAGGTTGAGCCAGAAAACAGAATTAAAAGTAACATCAAACATGGTTCTTCTTAATTAGTCTATTTTTGTCTATGTTTCTTCCATGTAAGCATGGTGTCAAGGGCAATTTCTGCGGCTCGGTCCGAGGCGCCGGGGCCGCCGATAAGCCGGCGTACATTTTCCAGGCCGGCAAGGATATTTTGCCTGATCGGCCCGTCATCAAGCATTGCTTTGAGCTCAGCCGCAATTCTTTCCGGCGTAACCTCGTCCTGTAACAGTTCCGGGATGACCTGTTGATCGGCAATAAGATTGACCAGGGAAAAATATTTGACACCTCGCACCAATAGACGGCCGATACGATATGTTCTTGGGGAAACCCGATAGGTGACAACTGCCGGTACATCCAGCATGGCCAGTTCCAGGGCCACGGTACCGGAGGCGGCCACCACTGCCTTACAGGCGGCCATCAGGTCATAACGGTTTTCACTGATAACCCGGACATCAAGAGTTTTTTTATAGTTGGACAATCCATTTTCCATGAGTAGCGACTCCGGGATTGAGGAAGCTCTGGGAACAAGAAAGGTGCATTCGGCGTCGACCTGATGGGTGAGAAGAGCAGCGGCCCGGAGGAAGTCGGGCAGCAGGTTGCGGATTTCCCTGCTGCGGGAACCGGGCAGCAGGCCGATAATGGTGTTGTCTTCCGGGATATTGTGCAGATGCAGGAACGCATCCTTTGTCATGGATGTATGCACACCATCCATCAGAGGATGACCGACAAAATCGACATCTATGCCGTAACCGGCATAAAACTGTTGTTCAAAGGGAAGGATAACCGCTATCCGGTCGGTGAGGTTGCCGATTTTTCGTGTTCGGCCCTTGCGCCAGGCCCAGACCTGGGGGCTGATATAATAAAAAACAGGGACACCTAATTTTTTCGCCTTTGCAGCTAACAGGAGATTAAAGTCGGGATAATCAATCAGGATTAACAGGGCAGGGCGGTTATCCCGCATACGTTTTGTCAGTATGCGGCGGGCGGCCAGGATGTCGCCGAGGTGACTGATGACCTCGGTAATGCCGACAACGGCAAGCTTGTGTGCGTCATAAAGAATGTCCACACCAGCTTTTTCAAGCTCCGGCCCGCCCATACCGCAAAAGGAAATATCGGGGTCTTGCTCAAGCATGGCGCGGACAAGGCGGGCGCCGTGCATGTCGCCGGACGCCTCGCCGCTGACGATCATAACTTCCCTGTTCCGGTCCGCAGGCTGGGGGATGGTCAAGCAGCTCACCT
>JALSNT010000493.1 GCA_026986885.1 Desulfobulbaceae bacterium | reverse complement strand
CAGGGCCTCTGTGTCGGATAAAATCGACAAGGTGGTACTCAGCCGGGTTTTCGGTATCCCGATTTTCCTGGCCGCCATGTACCTGATGTTCATGTTTACCATCAATCTCGGTGGCGCCTTTATTGATTTTTTTGATCAATTTTTCGGAACAATATTTGTCAATGGCTTCGGCGGTCTGCTCACCTCCCTTGGCGTCCCGGTCTGGTTGAGGGTCGTTCTCGCCGATGGAATCGACGGCGGTGTCCAGACCATGGCCACCTTTATTCCGCCCATCGGCTTCATGTTTCTTTTCCTCTCCTTTCTGGAAGATTCCGGCTACATGGCCAGGGCCGCCTTTGTTATGGACCGTTGCATGCGGGTTATCGGCCTGCCGGGAAAATCGTTTATTCCCATGCTGGTCGGATTCGGCTGTAATGTGCCGGCGATCATGGCGACCAGAACCCTGGAAAATGACCGCGACCGTAAGTTGACCATCATGATGAACCCCTTCATGTCCTGCGGCGCCCGGCTGCCTGTTTATGCCCTGTTTGCAGCGGCATTTTTTCCCAGGGGGGGACAAAATCTCGTCTTTCTTCTCTATCTGATCGGTATCGGGTTTGCGGTGCTGACCGGCCTTATCTTGAAAAACACCGTGCTTAAAGGAGAGATCACTCCTTTTGTCATGGAGCTGCCGCCTTATCATTTGCCCACGATCAAATCTGTCTTGCTGAGGGCTTATGACCGGTTAAAAGCGTTTCTCTTTAAGGCCGGCAAAGTGCTGATTCCAGTCATTGTCATATTGGCATTTTTGAATTCTCTGGGAGTCGATGGAACCTTTGGTAATGAAAATACCGAAAAATCGGCTCTTTCGTCCATCAGTAAAAAATTAACCCCGGCACTCTATCCCCTGGGAGTAACCGATGACAACTGGCCGGCAACGGTTGGCATATTCACCGGAATCTTTGCCAAGGAGGCCGTTGTCGGGACGCTGAATTCTCTTTACAGCGCCATGGACACTAATGCCGCCGGGGAGGAAGGAGAAGAAGCTCCCGGGTTTTGGGAATCAATAGGAGCAGCCTTTGCCACCATTCCTGCAAATTTATCTGATCTTGCCGGAACAATAACAGATCCCCTGGGTCTAAACATTGGCGATATCAGCGATAGTAAAATGGCCGCAGAGGAACAAGGGGTCGATGCGACCACCTTTGGTTCCATGGTGACCCTGTTCGGTTCCACGATTGCAGCCTTTGCCTATTTGCTCTTCATTTTACTCTACTTCCCGTGCTGTGCCGCCATTGCCGCAGTCTACAGGGAGACAAACCTCAGGTGGACAGCCTTTGCAGGATTCTGGACGACATTTCTGGCCTATTTTGCCGCCACCATTTTCTACCAGACGGCAACCCTTGGCAGTCATCCAACAAGCTCGATGATATGGATAGCCGCTGACCTGCTTGCCCTAATAATCGTCATTGCCATCCTGAAAATCATCGGCGAAAAACAACAGGCATCGTCACCGCTTGCGGCAACGGTCGGCGCCTAATCATTTCGATATCACAGGAGCGAAACAAGGTTTTCGCTCCTCTTTTTTTCTCTATTAAATTAGGTGAGGCTAAAAAAATGACCCCCATTGAAATCAGGAAATATCTACAGAAGCGAAAATTAGCGACGTTGCATGACATTGCCCTTCATTTCAGGATGACCACCGATGCCACCAGACCCATGCTTGATCTCTGGATGAAAAAAGGCAAGGTGAAAAAACACGAAACCAGTCTCGGTTGTTCCGGGGGATGTTGCAAGTGTGACCCGGCCACCATAGAAACCTATGAATGGATTACCTGATATGTCGATCTCAACTATAGCTTCCATGTCTGAGATTATTTTTCTTAATAAATCAGATGTTAGAGAAAAGTGCCACGTGCGAATACTCTTTAACATCTTAAAATAAAAACTTTTTTCTTGACAAGAATATAAAAAACGGATTCGGTTGCGAACTATATTTTTCAGATGCTCATAACAGAGCTTAATAGGGAACCCGGTGTAAATCCGGGACGGGTGCGTATTCCACTGATTCC
>JALSNT010000492.1 GCA_026986885.1 Desulfobulbaceae bacterium | reverse complement strand
AGCATGTCCGGTGCTTTTCGCACCGCCAGACTGGTGGCGTCATTACCCCAGACGGAAATATGGATACGGTAGTCGATATCCCGCGGGATATATTTCAGGCCGTTGCTGGCAATGGCGCCCATCTGTATTTCCTGATAACAGACCTCGCAGAGTTCCGGCACCAGTGAAGGCTCAGCCCCGGCCAGCACCACGAAGGTAATGCCCCGCTTCTTTTCAGCCTGCAACAGCCTGCGCCAGTCATCCGGATGTACGTTATCGAGGGTGTTTTGCTTTTCACCGGTAAAGTAATAACAACCCTCGCAACGGACGTTGCAGCGGCTGGTCATGTCATAGGTGGATTCGCGCAGAAAAAAATAGTTGCGCACCTTTTGCCAGCGCTCGCCGATTTCCGGCTCACCGATGATCTCGGCAAATGTATATTGCTTCCCGCCCATGGCCTGCCTAATCGTTGCCCTGCAGCTTGTCGTCAATGTAGGCACCAATAATGCGGACGGTGGTCAGTTTGGGATAATCGTCCTCATCAATGCGGATACCGTATTCATCCCGCAGGCGCAGGGCGATGGTGGCCAGATCCATGGAATCTATGCCCACCTCGTCCACCAGGTCCAGGTCAGGGTCAAAGGTTGCCGGGGTCACGTCCTCGAGTTTGAGTTCATTGATGATGATTTCGGCGATTTTCGTAATGGTTTGCGTGCTGTCGTTGCTCATGGCGACTGTAATGTGGTTGTCGAGGGCTGCAGTAAGATCATGCCGGAACACGCCTCCTGCCCCTCGCTCATTATTGTAAAAGTATATAAATTTTCTTTATTGCCGCAAGTAGCGTGCATGTCAAGAATTTCTCCCGGTCGAATGATTTTTTTAAACTTGACCCGACTCAATCGAACCAACTGCAGCGGTACCTGCAATTCATCGGCAATGAGATCACATACCATCTGCAGTTGGGCAATGCCCGGAAAAATGGGATCTCCTGGAAAATGCCCATCAAACCAGGGTGATTGCCCATCAACCATTTTCCGGCTCGTTCTATCCATATTTTCTCCTGTCACGAAAATGAAACATTCCCTTATACCATCCAAATGGTGATAAGGCAAAAAAAACACCCCGCCGCCATCAGCGAACAAGATATTCCCAGAGCGGGCCGATGAACCCCCGCTCATGCAGCCTGCTCAGCGTATCCGCACCCGCAGCACCACCGGAACCCACTACCCAGTTTCTCCGACCCGCCGCCCGCTCCATGACCAGAGATTCTATGGTATCATGATCGATGGCATCGGGGGTGTAAAAAACCGGCTCCAGCAGGTCGGTTTCCGCCGTAATTTTCCCTTCGGCCAGGGCCATATCATAAAGCGTTGTCCATGGATAAATGCGAATGCCGATGAAAAAAAACAGCACCGCCTTTTCAAGATGTTCAAGAGCGTCCAGGGTCTCCCGTACCGTGGTCTCCGACTCCCCGGGGCCGCCTAAAAGAAGATAATGGGCCGTATGAATTCCGGCCGAGCGGGCCTGTTCGTGCGCCTTGAAAACCTCCTGAACAGAAAATGGTTTTCTGTAGGTTTTCAGCATGGCCGCCGACAGGGACTCGGTGCCGAACTCCACATGCGTAAGACCGCTCTCCGCCATAAGGGAAAAATAGTCAGAAGGCAGCCTGATCGGCGCGAAAAAACCGCCCCAGGGGATGGAAAGACCGGCAGTCTTAAAGGCCCGGGCCACGGCCATCGAATGCGCAACATCGGAGTTAAAGGCGGAATCGGTCATAAAGAGATAACGGGCCCCGGCCTGTTGCAGCTCTATCGCTGTCTGTGCAACTTTGCGGGGTGCCGACTGCCGGTGCTTTCTGCCCTCGATATGGGGATAGGGGCAGTAGATGCAGGAAAAACAGCAACCCCGTTTGGACTGCAGGTTGAGCATGCCGCCCTTGTCCGTGTAAAACCGATGGTGTTCCTGCCCGGGGTCAAAGACGCGCTGCGGCTCTTCCGGCCAGGGCGGCGGCGGTTCGTTCCGGCCCGCTGCGGCAATAATTCCAGGAATGGAGGTTGGTTCATCTCCGGCGGCAA
>JALSNT010000491.1 GCA_026986885.1 Desulfobulbaceae bacterium | reverse complement strand
ACTAAAAATAACCCATCCACCGATAATAATTCGGTGATGGGTATCACTGCAATCCGGAGGAATAGAGATGGGCGTTTTTACCTATCAGGCGATTGATCTTTTCAACTGGCTCACCCACAGGGAAGATATTCTCGTTCTTGATGTCAGAAATAACAAAGACTTTAAAAGATTTCATATTGAAAGCCCCTACCCTTTTGAAATGATGAATATCTCATATTACGACTTCATGGAAATTGAGGATGCATCCGTGGCCCGGCTCCCCAGGGGAAGGAAGATTCGTATTGTCTGTGCCAAAGAAGGATCGGCGAAATATGTTGCCGACATCCTGGACAATCATGGCTTTGCCGATGTCGGCTATCTTGCAGGAGGCATAAAAACATGGGGCAACCTGCTGGTTCCAAAACTGGTTAATCCGGGGATGAAATATGAGCTCTACCAGTTCATCCGGCCGGGCAAGGCCTCACTCAGTTATGGTCTCATAGCCGATGGTGAAATCATGTTTTTCGATCCTTCCAGAGCCGTGGATTTTTACCTCGAGTTTGCCCGGAAAAAGGGTTGCCGGGTTATAAAGACGTTTGAGACGCATCTTCAGGCTGATTACATTGCCGGCAGCAGGGAAATTGCGGCCAAGACCGGTGCTGATTTCCTGGGCAACGACGGTGACTTCAAAGATTCAAAGAATGACTATACTCCCCTGAACGACGGAGAAATACATACATTTTCCAACGGTGGTCCGGAAGTGCGGGTCCTGTTTACTCCCGGCCACACTCCCGGTTCCACCTCATTTATCGTTGACAAGAAGTATATTATCAGCGGTGACATGGTGTTCATCACCTCAATCGGCCGTCCCGATCTCGGCGGTAAGGCTGTGGAATGGGCTGCAATGCTTTTTAACTCCATGAAGATGGTAAAAACTCTTAACGAGAGTCTACATGTTCTTCCCGGTCATTATATGAACTGGGAAGAGGCAAATGATGATTTAATTTTCACCATGCCGCTGGGACAGGTCAAAAAACGAAACAAAGATATCTATTGCATAGATACACTTGAAGATTTTATCGACTTTATTAAAGACAACATGCGGCCCCAACCGGAAGAATATGCCTTGATTCGCAAAGCAAATGCCAATCTGGAACAGTTTGATGCCGACAAGCAGGAAGAGCTTGATCTCGGTAAAAACGAATGCGCGGCAACCGCCTACGCTGCCGCACAAAAGAAAAAAGAGGCTGAAAAGGCGCAGGCGTCCACCTGAAACAAGAGCTTCCCACAAAGCAACATGAATGAAGTTTTTTGAGTCCGATTCTCTTTGTACTGGACAATAAAAACATCAATCTATAAAATGGCCTTGATTTTCCTTGCAATATGTTGTCGATATCTTTCAATCTACAACTACTCATTATTTTCCACAGCGTAAACTAACGATGAAAATACCATCCTCCCGGCAGAAAAAGACAATAATATTTTCCTGCATCAGAATGTGCCGGCCTGTAAGGATTATTTTTCCGCTGGTCGTAGTCACTGTTTTCCTCCTATCCGGTCCCTGTTTTTCCAAGCCATTGTTATCACCGCGAGCGGCCGCATTTCTCAACAGAATTAAACCAAGGGTCACAGACGAACTGAAGAACAAAGGTTTTGCGCTTGGGCAACCGATTTTTGTCCGTATTTTCAAAATCCCGGGAACCCTGGAGGTGTGGCTTGGAAAAAACGGCCGGTATCAGCTGTTTAAAGAGTATCCTATCTGTTGTTATTCCGGATATCCCGGCCCAAAATTACAGGAGGGTGACTGGCAAAGTCCGGAGGGATTTTATTCGGTTGACGCCGGACAGATGAATCCCAACTCAAACTACCACCTCGCCTTTAACGTTGGTTATCCCAATTCATTTGACCAGGCCAGAAACCGTACCGGCAGCTCAATCATGGTCCATGGTGAATGTTCTTCCCGGGGATGCTTTGCCATGGGTAACAGCCAGATGGAAGAAATCTATCTGCTGGCATATTCGGCCCTGGCCGCAGGCCAGCAATATTTTTCTCTTCACATCTTTCCCTTTAAACTGAC
>JALSNT010000490.1 GCA_026986885.1 Desulfobulbaceae bacterium | reverse complement strand
TTAATGTAACCGGATGCTAAAGAGGAGGCTTGCAATGCAGAAATGGGAATGCCCGTGCGGCTATATTTACGACCCGGAAGAAGGTGATTATGAAAACGGCATTGAACCAGGAACCCCCTGGGAAGACCTGCCCGATGACTGGGTTTGTCCTAAATGCGGTGCGGCCAAAGAGGATTTCTGGGAAGCAGATTAACTATTTAATCAAGCGACAGCAAGGGGTTACCCTAAGCAACCCCTTGCTGTCGTTGTTTTTTGCCCCTCCTTTCTCATCAGGCCGAAATTTTCAATCTGGTTTTTTGTCTTCTTTTGTCCAAAGGTTTCCATGCGTGCAGTGATACAACGGGTAAGGTGTGCTGAAGTGACCGTTGCCGATGAAATCATCGGTAAGATTGGTGTTGGTCTCGTTGTCCTGCTGGCCGTCCACAGAGACGATACTGCAGCCGATGTCACATGGATGCGGGACAAAATTATTCATTTGCGTGTTTTTGACGATGCCCAGGGGAAAATGAATTGTTCACTTTCCGACATCCGGGGGGAAATGCTGATCGTCTCTCAGTTTACCCTCGTTGGTGACTGTCGGCGCGGCAGACGTCCTTCCTGGTCACAGGCCGCCTCCCCTGCCCTTGCCGAGCAACTTTATCTTGATTTTATCTCCCTTGTGGCTGACAGCGGCATTGCTGTGCAGACCGGTCAGTTTCAGGCCATGATGAACGTTACCCTCACCAATGACGGTCCGGTAACCCTGTTGCTTGATTCCCATAAAAACTTTTAACCCCTCTGATTTCATGACTGAATTTACCTGCGGCGCCCGTTATCACGGTTTTGTTCTCAAGAGAAAGGAATATATTTCCGAGATTCATTCCACGGTTTTTTTATTTGAACATACCGTGTTAGGCACTCCCGCCCTTGCCATTAAGAATTCCGACCCCAACAAGACATTTTGCATAGCCTTTCAGACAGTTCCTGATGACTCCACCGGCGTTGCCCACATTCTGGAACATTCAGTACTGATGGGTTCAAAAAAATACCCTGTCAGGGATGTCTTTGGAGAAATAAACAAGGGTGGATTGATGACATTTCTAAATGCCATGACCGGTTCCGATACCACCATGTATCCGTTTGCCACCCGCAATGAAACCGAGTATTTTAATATCATGGACGTCTATTGCGATGTCACGCTAAATCCTCTTCTTGAACGTACCACATTTGAGCAGGAAGGATGGCATTACCATCTCGAACACCCGGATCAGCCCCTGCAGTACCAGGGAGTTGTCTATAATGAGATGAAAGGGGCTTTTTCCGATCCCTTCCGCCATCTTTTCCATCACACCATCACCGCACTTATGCCGGAATCCACCTATGCCCATGAATCAGGGGGTGATCCGGCAGTCATCCCGCATCTGTCCTATGAGCAGTTTGTAGAATTTCACCGTAGCCATTACCATCCGTCTAATGCCACATTGTTCTTCTACGGAGATGCCGATCTCGATGCTGAACTTGCCTATGTTGAGAACAATTTCTTCTGTCATTACGACGCGCCTGGTCACAAGGCCGAAATTAATCCGGGTGCGACCATTACCGGCCCGGTTTTTGTCGAAGAAAAATATGGTGTACAGCCGGGCGGTGAGGTGGCAGGCAAATCTTTTTTGGCCATCGGCGCTCTCACTGGTAACGTACTGAATCGAAGGCGCAACATTGCCCTGCAGGTCATTGCCAACATTCTCTACAATTCCGACGCCTCACCTCTTAAAAACAGTATAATCCAGGCCGGTTTATGTCGGGACTTCGGCGGCTTTTTCGTCACCTCCTCTTCATTCAAAACCTTTATGCTGACTTACCTGATTGGTTGTGATGAAGGAAAAAGAGACGCCTTCCTTGAGATTTATTCATCCACCCTGCAGCAGCTGGCCGAGCATGGATTAGACCGTGATCTTGTCCTGTCTGAACTCAATAAATACGAATTCAGCGTTCGGGAGGAACTCAACAAGGCCCAGCGTGGTCTCGCCTTGATAGGCAAGGCCCTGCCCGCCCTCAAATATGGAGCTGATCCTTTTCAGGCCC
>JALSNT010000489.1 GCA_026986885.1 Desulfobulbaceae bacterium | reverse complement strand
TCTATCCTGCCGTTGAGTTGCGCTTCAAGGACATGGTTAATTATGGTGCGAAACAGTGGTCCGGGCGAAAATCCGAGAGTTTGCAGGTCATGGCCGCTGATAAGGGGGGTTGTCTCGCGTAATGAGGTTACAAAAAGAGAAATCGCTTTTTTTATATATTTTTTTCTGGCAATGGTCATGAGGTAGAGAAGACCGACGTTGTCCAGATCCAGGAGCAGCCAGTATATTTCGCTCGCCTTCATAAAGGGTCGTCTGAGCATTTCCCGGGCAATTCGTTCTCCTTCCGTTTTCTGGCGGACAAGCATTTTTCTTGTCTTGGGGGGCAACTCGAATCGGTCACAAAAGGCAAGCAGCTCTTTGACCCTGGATCGGCTGAAAACGGCAAGAATATAGACGGCCCAGAAGGGGCAGGGCGTGTCGAGATAAAGAAGGCGAAACCAGGATATGGCTCTGGATGCCTGATTGATGAGGTGGACGAATCGGCGATCAATTTTCAGGTTGGGGCGCAGATCCGGCCATAGAAAAGGAAACAGGGAAAAATTATTCATTCGCCGCAGGGCGGGTAGCGGATTATCCGCGGCAAGGATCTGTTTGAGTTCGGTAAAAAAACGTGGTCCGGAAAAGCGGTCAAACAGATGCATGCGCACGGCATTTTTAATCAATTTTTCCGTGTGCGGGGTAATGCGAAAATCCAGACGCTGTTCAAAACGGATGGCGCGAAAGATACGGGTGGGATCTTCAACAAAACTCAAATTATGCAGGACACGGATGCGGCGTTCTTTGAGGTCATTTTGACTGTTGAAAAAATCAACCAGGGTGCCGAAACGAGACGGATTAAGATGAACAGCCATGGCGTTAATGGTGAAATCGCGCCGGTAAAGATCAAGTTTGATTGATGACAGTTCCACTGTCGGCATGGCTGCCGGATATTCGTAGTATTCAAGGCGGGCGGTGGCGACATCAAGTTTACTGTTATCGGGCAGGATGATGGTGGCCGTCCCGAATTTCTCATGGGTGCGGACCGTGCCCCCGAGTTTTTGGGCCAGTTTGCCGGCAAACCGGATACCATCCCCCTCAATGACGATGTCGATATCCAGGTTTTTGACATGCAGCAGCAGGTCGCGGACAAATCCCCCGACCACATAGGCGTCATAGCCTAATTTTTCCGCTGTTTCCCCAACCTCGCGCAGGAGCAGGACAATCTCTTTGTCCAGGCGGCCGGTGATAACGGAGGCGAGATTACGGGTGCCGGCTACCGAGGGGTGTTCATCCTCCTGCAGCAGATTTTTCGGCAGGTGGGCCGGGTCACTGACCAGTAGATTCAGGAGGTCCGTACGGGTGATAACCCCGAGGAGTTCTTCCCGCTCCACAATTGGAATAAGTCGTTGCCGATGTTCGATAATCAGTTCCTGGATATCGGCCAGGGTGGAGGTGACAGGCAGGGTGGCGATTTCGGTGGTCATATAGTCGGATACCGGCAGGTGGCCGAGTTTATGAAAAATAGCCTTCTCCACCACCCTTCTTGAAATCATGCCCAGAAGACCTGCAGGGTGTTCCTGCGCACCCGCCGGCGGGGAATAGCGGACCACCGGCAGGACGGTGATGTTGTATCTGGTCAGCAGGGAGTTGGCCTGATTAATGGAGATATCGGGTGGCACCGTCAAGACAGGCGCAGACATGATTTCTCCGGCGATTGCCCTGGGATTGATATGGGCATGCAGCAGATTGATCAGCTTTTCTTCGGCCTCAAACAGGGTCATATCCCGGATCGTCGCCGAAGCAGCGGATGCATGGCCGCCGCCGCCGAATTCACGGGTTATACGGCCGACATTGACCTCGGGAATTCGACTGCGAGCGATCAGGTACATCCGTTCGCCCATACAGATCAACCCGAACAGGACATTGATGTTTTCCATTACCATGAGACGATGGATAAGGACGGCAAAGTCGTCGACATATTCCGGCAGGGTCAACTTGACAATGACCACCTCCACTGATTTGATGGTGTAGGTTCGTGCCTGTTTGAGCAGTTTTCCCAGCAGTCCTATCTGGGTACCGCTT
>JALSNT010000488.1 GCA_026986885.1 Desulfobulbaceae bacterium | reverse complement strand
GGTTCTTCATCATCGACCAGCATGATGGTCCGGCCATCTCCTCTGGGCACGGTGGCGACGGAGATTATGTCCTTTGCTTCAATCCGCCTGTCAACGGCCGGGAAATACAAACGAAAAGTGGTTCCGGCATCAGGGACACTGTCGACCTTGATCCTGCCCTTACAGTTGCTGACTATACCATGAACCAGGGCAAGACCGAGGCCGGTACCCTTATCCTGTGATTTGGTCGTAAAATAGGGTTCAAATATCTTTTCACGAATTGCCTCGTCCATGCCGCAACCGGTATCCGACACCTCCAGGACTACATACTTGCCCGGCGGCAACAGCCCGAAATCCATGGAGTTTTCATCATCGCTGATTTGCAGATCATAAAGACGAATATTCATGGTGCCGCCGGCATCGCCCATGGCCTGATAACTGTTGGTACAGAGGTTCATCACCACCTGCTGAATCTGGGTCGGATCCGCCAGAATGACGGCCCGGCTCTGCAGATCTTTGTTGATCTCAATGGTTGCCGGTATGGAAGACCGCAGCAGCTTGCAGGCCTCCTTGACGATTAACACCATGGGAAAAGGCCGCTTCTGCTGGTCGGCCTTGCGGGAAAAAGTCAGGATCTGCTGCACCAGATCACGAGCCCGGCGGGCGGCAGTTAAACAATCGCCCAGATATTTTTTTAATTTTTCATCATCGGCGACCCGCATCTGGGCAAGTTCAAGATAGCCAAACATTGCCGAGAGTATATTATTGAAATCATGGGCTATTCCTCCGGCAAGCGTACCAATGGCCTCCATCTTCCTGGCCTGGCGAAGATTAGCTTCCACTTGCTGTCTGTCGGTAATATCAGAGAGCATAGCTTCAATATAGCGGGGCTTGCCGTCGTGGTCCCGTACCAGACGGGCGGAGAGGGAAACGGTCAGGTTTTTACCATTTTTGTGCCGCATCAGGACATGAAAATCGGTCACAGACCCGTTACGCTCCAGCTCGTCAATCAGTCGTTGCCGCTGTTTGTTATCCACCCAGAGAGGAGCCGTGCTCTCCGAGTAGCGGCCAATACATTCCTCTGGAGACCCATAGCCGAATATCTCAGCCATGGCAGGATTTGCCGTCAGCAACCTGCCGGCAGGAGTCTCCTGAAATATACCCTCCATGGAGCCTTCAAAGATAGAACGATACCTCTTTTCCGAATCTTCAAGTTGCTTTTTCTGCTCGGCTATCCTGGAGGCCATGGCATTGACTTCTTCAATAATGGCATTGACTTCCAGCTGTGGGGCCGGCGGCAGTGGCCGGCTATACTCTCCGGCAGCTATTTTGCGAATGCCGGCGGTCAACAGCGCCAGCGGCTTGGCCAGCCAGATATGCATAAACAGATCAATGGCGACGAGAATAACTACCAGCAGGATTAAAATCACAATAAAGCCGGTGGTTATGGTTTCCTGCTGACGGGTACGAAATTTACGGTCACTGAAATACAGGGTAACGGTACCGATCTCTCTACCCTTGACTTTCAATACTTTATGTTTTCGGATAAATTTTTCAACAGGGCCATTGATCTCATCAATCAGGACGTCGCCATATTCATTTTTAATGGTGATTCCCCGGACAAAATCGGTCTGATCAAGGTAAACACGGGCAATATGATTTAAACTCTGATTGTCAAAATTATACAGGGGAAGAAAAAACATCTCCCCGGCCTCTTTCATGACCTGTTCCGCCTTTATTTGGATATCTGCGGCCAGTTTTCTGCTGGATAATATCCAGTAGGAAAAACTAAGAATCAAAGTCACGACAATGACGATACAGGTCAAGCCGAAGGCGAGGTCCCGGGAGATGGAACGATGTCTGAGAAAAGAGGGTGAGACCATGGGGAAACCGTCCGGACAGCCGAGAGAGATTTACCTGAATCGTTTTATATACCAGGCGGCTGCTTCGTCAAGGCCGGTTGCTATGTTATATTGTGGATGATAGCCGATCAATCTGCGGGCTTTACTGATATCTGCCAGAGAGTGCCGCACATCCCCGGCCCGGAAATCCCGATAGACCGGTTTGGCCGTGGCCGCCTGCGGA
>JALSNT010000487.1 GCA_026986885.1 Desulfobulbaceae bacterium | reverse complement strand
TTGAAGGCGCCGAACTGGTCGCGGACAAGGCCATTGAAACCCTCAACGAACCAATTGAGGCCAATAATCATATCTGTTATATCGGCGCCAGTATCGGCATTTCTGTTTTTCCCGACGACTGTCAGGATGCGGAAACCATGCTCAGGCATGCCGACATCGCCATGTATGAGGCGAAAACAAAGGGACGTAACCGCCGGCAGCGGTATACCGGCAAGTAGTGCCTTCCCTTTGTTCGTCGCCCTGGTTGTTATTTATCCAGAACAAGAGTGCGGATAATATCCGTCTTGCCGATAACGCCGACAAGTCGGTCGCCATCCAATACCGGCAGGGTATGGACCTGTTGTTCGGCCATCAGGGTTGCCACTTCATCCAGAGGTGTTGACGGGGCCACGGAAATCAACTCATGGGAACAGATATCACCGACATTGGTTGCCGCCATTTTTTTCATATCTTTCTCCAGTTTTTCCGGATTCTCTAAAAAAACAAAGGAATCCAGAATGGCGACCACCGTCGGGATATGGACTTTTTTGTTCTGGTCAATTAAATCGCTTTCCGTGGCCACACCTATAATTTTTTTCTTCTCATTATAGACGGGCACCCCGCTTATCTTATGCTCATACAGTATCCTGGCCAGTTCTTTCACAGACATGGAGGAATCTGCGGTTATGACCTCGGTCGTCATGATATCTTTTGCCTGTTTCATTGTTCTTCTGCTCCTCTTGTTTTGCGGCATGTTGTCAGCGCTGTCGGCAGCATGGCTGCGACTTCGGATGCCGTGTATCCGTATTTTTTTTCCCGGGCCATATTATCAGCAGCCAGCCCGTGCAAATAAACCCCGGCCCGGGCGGCATCCCACACCGACATTCCCTGGGCAAGAAGGCTGCCGGTCAGACCTGCCAGTACATCGCCCATGCCTCCCGTGGCCATTCCTTGATTGCCGCTGGTATTGATCGCCCAGTTTCCCCGGTTATCAGCCACAACCGTTCCGGCACCCTTTAACACGGTGACCATCTCTTGATCACAGCCACTGCACAGCTGCCGGGCGATACCGATTCTGTCTTTCTGGATTTCTTCGACAGTAAGGCCGGTCAGCCTGCTCATCTCGCCGGGATGTGGTGTGATGATTCTCGGTCCGCCGGGATGCATCAGGGCATCCCGGTGCAGGGCCAGAATATTTAAGGCATCGGCATCAACGACCATGGGCAGGGAAAGTTCCCTGTATAAAAACAGGACAAGTTGTTCGGTTTCGTCATCGGTGCCGATACCGGGGCCGAGAACAACACCTTTTTTGCCGATGGCCGCTGCCAGGATATAGTCGACATCGGCAATGGAGAGAGCACTTTGAGAAGCAGGCAGCGCAACGGTCATGGCTTCAATCAGTGTCTGCTCAAAAATTGGATTGAGAGCAGCCGGCACCAGGCTGGTGACCAGGCCGCAACCACTGGTAAGGGCGGCCCGGCAGCAGAGTATGGCGGCACCTGTTTTTCCCTCTGAGCCGGCCAGGACCAGGAGATGTCCATGGATACCCTTATGTGAATCCATCGGCCTGTCGGGGAGCAGGTTACCGATGTCGTCGGTGATAGCCGATCCTTTCAATTGTACCTGTTTCCCGGCTGCGGCAGGAATGGTGATGTCAACGATATGTAGCCTGCCGATACCCTTTCCGCCATGGAGAAAATGAGCAGGTTTGGCCAACCCGTAGGTGACCGTAATATCAGCCGTAACTTTGCGGCCAAGGGTATTGCCGGTATCGGCATCCATGCCGGAAGGCAGGTCAACCGCCAGTACGGGCAGGCGCAGGTTCGCATGCAAATCGTTTATCATGTCGACAACTCTTGCCATATGTCCGCGCACCTCCCGGGTAAGACCGGTGCCGAACAGGGCATCAACGATACAGGATATCCGGTATTTTGCGTGTTGATGTACTATTTTCCGAACAGTATCTTCTTCTGTAAAGGAATCATTCAGAATTATGGTCTGAATGGGCAGTTTCTCGACAATGGCAGCGTTGACGGCGGCATCTCCGCGCAAACGTTCGGGCGGCAACGTATAAAACACCAGGGGATGGGCGCCGCGGGCATAAAGATGCCGGGCAATAACCAGGCCGTCACCACCGTTATTTCCAGGGCCGACAAAGATGAGAACGGTTGTGTTTTTTACAGGCCCCTGAATGTTGTTCATAACCGAAACGGTACCATGGCCTGCGTTTTCCATGAGGACGACACCGGGTATGCCGTACTTTTTTATGGCCAGTTCGTCAAGTTGCTGCATTTCAGCTGCTTTGGCAATATCCATTTTCACCCTCGTTGGTCTGATTTTTTTTTCGTATTCATTAACACTATATTCATTATCGGCGACAACGGCAATTGTAACCGTTCATCTGTAACGGGTGTTTATCACTGCAGGAGTGATGATCCTAAATTGAGGAGGGTGCAACCTTCCGGATAAGAATTCCGAATTTTCGTGGATCCTGCACCTGAGTGCAAGGTCGCCGCCATTACCGAGGGTCGGTAAACGTTTGCCTGTTTCCCTCTTTCTCCTGTACAACAGGAGTTTCATTGTATAATATGGAATTCTTCCTGGAGACTGTATGAAATATAGTCCTTAATTGAGCGATTTTCATTTCGCCCCAAGCTGCAGGTTTTGTGCTGCCTTTCATTGTAGTTAGTCGATGAAAATGACATATTGGTATATCTGAAATGGAGATATGTAATGGGATACCGTGATGAAATAATCAGAAAAATAAAAGAACAATACCCCTATTTGTCACAAAAATATGGAGTGAGACGTATCGGTCTTTTTGGATCTGTCGCGAATAATTTTGCAAAGATGGACAGCGATGTTGATATCGTAGTTGAGTTTGAAAAACCTATTGGCCTGAGATTTGTAGAACTTGTCGAATATATGGAGAAGTTATTTGGCAGAAAAGTTGATATACTGACAAAAGATGGGATTAAAAATATACGCATAAAAAATGTATCTTCTGAAATAGAAAACAATATTATCTATGTCTAAGCGTTGTGATCAAGACTTAATCGAAGATATTGTGATCTGCCTTTCAAAGATTGAGGAATATATTCATGGTCTTAACTATGAAGATTTCGTCAATGATTACAAAACACAAGACGCAATAATTAGAAACCTAGAAGTCATGGGAGAGGCAAGTAAACAAATATTATCCGGCGTTAAAAAAGAATATCAAAATATTCCATGGAAGATGATTGCCGGTACAAGAGATAGACTAATTCATGGTTATTTTGGTGTAAATATTGATATTGTGTGGGAAATAACAACTATTGACATCCCGGCATTAAAAAAGGAGATCGAAAAAATAATAAAGGGATATTTCGGCAAACAGTTCGGCGGTTCTTGTAAGGCAGTGCCCCGCGCATAACTTAGGAGCTGTTATGAAATAAATATGACAAGATTACGCCGGTGTTTTGTTCATTTCCAAGGCGCGAAAATAGACGCATAGTATCGTTATGTAACTGTTTTCGCAACACGGGAAATGGGCAAACCAATAAGTAAGATTGTTATAGTTATTTCTTAACAGGCCATTATTATTATAAAACAGCCTTTTTGGAGTGTACCCATGCCCCCGCAACAATCAAAAAAAACTGTTTCCCCCAAGGCATTACCGGAATCGCCTGCCGGGGTCAAGGCCCCAGGTAAGCAAAAAATCGACCTGAATTCTTCCCAATGGTATCTCAATCGGGAGCTGACCTGGCTGGAATTTAACCGCCGGGTCCTTCATGAAGGACAGGATGAGAGGACACCGCTTCTGGAGCGAGTCATGTTTCTCTCCATCATTGGTTCCAATTTAGACGAGTTTTTCATGAAACGTATCGGTGGCTTGAAGCAACAGGTCGGTGCCGGCGTGAAGAAACTCTCCGTAGACGGTCGAACACCAAGCCGGCAGATTGCCGAATGTAATGAGGTGGTCAGGGATTTATTAGCCCAGCAGCAGACCCTTGAAGAACAGTTGCTGCGTCTGTTGGCCAAAAAAAATATTCGAATCGTCAAATATCTCCAGTTGACCGATAAGCAGCAGCGCGAGGTTGACGGATATTTTCTTGATAATATCTATCCGTTACTCACTCCCCAGGGTATGGATCCCGCCCATCCCTTTCCCTTTATCTCCAACCTGTCCTTGAATCTCCTGGTCGCAACCAGATTCAAGGATGATGAACATATTTATCTAAATCGTATAAAGGTGCCCACCGGAATCGGTATCCCGCGTTTTATCAGGATAGGCAAAGCACAGCTTTATGTACGCTTTGAGGATGTGATAGCCAATAATCTGGCGGCAATATTTCCGGATATGGTAATTGAGAGTTGTGAGCTGTTTCGGGTAACCAGAAATGCTATTACCGAAAAAACACTGGACCAGGCCAATGACCTGCTCGCAATGATAGAAACAGCCCTGCGCGACCGTAAATTTGCAGAGATCGTCCGGCTGGAGGTCGGTTCCTGCATGTCATCCTCCCATCGCGGCATGCTGGCTGCAGAGCTTGGTATTGACAAAGAGCAGGATGTATTTGCCGTTGACGGTATCATGGCCAAAAGGGATCTTTTTCAAATCGCCTCCATTGACCGGCCCGATCTCCACTATCCGCCGCATCAACCCTTTGATCATTACCGGCTGATCGGTGATTATTCCCCCAATATCTTTCATCTGATCCGTGAAGAGGGGGCGGTTTTGCTGCAACACCCCTATGAGTCTTTTCAATCGTCCGTGGAACGGTTCCTAAAGGAAGCAAGTACTGATCCCAAGGTATTGGCCATTAAGATGACACTGTATCGTACCTCTTCCGACTCGCGGGTGATCCAGTACCTGCTTGACGCAGCTCAAAACGGCAAGCAGGTAGCCGTGGTTGTGGAACTGAAGGCACGTTTTGATGAGTCGGCGAATATTCACTGGGCCGGATATCTTGAGCAGGCAGGGGTGCATGTTACCTACGGGGTTGTCGGCTTAAAGACGCACTCCAAGGTTATTTTTGTTATCAGACGTGATTTCAATGGGTTGAAGCGATATGCCCATATCGGCACCGGCAATTATCATGCAGGTACGGCCCGCATTTACAGTGATCTTGGCCTGCTGACCTGCAATGCTGATATCGGCAAGGATTTAACGGAGCTTTTCAACTACCTGACCATGGGATATGCCCCTGCCAGAAAGTATAAAAAACTTTTACCTTCGCCGAAAATATTAAAAAAGGAATTATTAGCCAAAATTGATCGGGAAATCGCCCTGCAGAAAAAGGGAAAATGCGGGCTTGTCCAGTTCAAGACAAACGCCCTTGAGGACAAGGACATTACCAGAGCCCTCTACAAGGCATCGCAGGCAGGAGTACACGTTGATCTTATTGTACGCGACACCTGCAGGCTGCGGCCCGGAATTCCCGGTTTGTCCGACAATATTCGTATTATTTCCATTGTCGGGCGTTTTCTTGAGCATAGCCGGATTTATTATTTTAAAAATGACGGCAAGGAGGAATATTTTATAGGCTCTGCCGACATCATGAAACGTAACCTTGAAGACCGGGTCGAGGTGGTTACCCCTGTTGAACCCAGACAGTTGCAAAAAGAACTGCGCAGGATTCTGGATGTGCAACTAAACGATCATAGAAGTGCCTGGGAAATGCAGCCGGACGGCAGTTATATACAGTTAAAACCGACCGGAAAAGATGATCAGCTGAGTTCCCAGGAGCAGCTCATCAACCTGGCTGCCGAGAGATTGGCTGCTGCGCGCAAATTGTCTAAAAAGAAACGAAAGAAAAAAATTGCTAAGCGAAAAAATAAATAATCCGTACATAACGGTTAACAAGCAAAGGCTAAGAGATATTGTTACCTGAATTAAGCTGTTGCTATCTTCGTGACTGCTGATAGAGCCTCTCAGATGCGCGGATACTTCTTAGAGGGGCAACGATTTAGCAGTGACCTCCGGGGTCACCCGTATATCATTTTTTTCCTGCGGCTGCCAGCGCAGGCCTCCTTTAAATCCGTAGCAACGGATAACATAGAGCGTATGCACAATCTGTCTGCCGAACCAGGGCGATACGCGGAAGGTATGGATTTCCCGTGGTGGATCGACCCGGGTAAATAGTCTGGCAAGACGTGGGGCCATTCCCTGCCACTCATAGATGCCGACCGCATCTTTTCCTCGCAGCATGGCGTCATCAAACCAGTAATCATAGACATTTGGTCGTGCCCATTTATTAATGGATACGGTTTCCGGTTGGCCGGGCATATAAAATGCCAGTTCACTTGCCTGTTGGTACCTGAGTCCGAAAATAAAGGTTTCTTTTGGCCTGGGCATGGATTGAAGTACCTGCTCGACCTGTTTGCCTAACTGCTTCCAGCCGGTGGTCTCCCTGGCGATTCTGTCAAATTTAAGGGGAAGCGGCAGCACAGGATAGACAAGTTGAACGAGCAGGGGGACGGTGCAGACATAGGCAAAAAAAACACTGAAATTCCAGAACCATGAAGAGCGTGACCGGGGAGCGACTCGGCCGGGGCTGTACAGGGCGGCCAGGAGAATAACAGCGGTAACATAGGCGGGCGCGGCCCAGTTGCCGTATACGCGTACATGCAGAGAGAGTAGAAGGAAAACGATAAAGGTTGTGGCCGACATCCAGTGTAAATACGTAAAGTTTGCAGCTTTTCGACGGCGCGCGGCACCACCTCCTGACCAGGCCATGAGCAGCATGATAAAGATAAACGGAGAGAGAAGCATGGCCTGGGTGCCTAAGAAATCACCGATATATCGCAGGGTCAATAGCCTGCTCTTGTCCATGCCGCCCTGATAAAGTACATGCCTGAAAGTAGCCCAGCCATTGTCGGCATTCCAGATGAGAACCGGGGTGAAGCAGGCAAGGCCGACGAGCAGGCCCAGCCAGGGCCATACGGTGGCCAGTTGCCTGCGGTAACACGGAGTTGCCGACATACAGAAAAAGAGTGAGGGCAGAAACAACAACATGGTGTATTTGGATAACAGGCCAAGACCGAACCACAAACCACAGGTAAGCCACTGACCGGGCGAACGGTCGTTAAGTGCCATGGCTGCATGGTAACAGGCACCGGCCCAGCATGGCAGGAGCAGGCCGTCTGGAGTAGCAATAAGCGCGGCACCGTTGAATAACAAAAGTCCCTGGACCAGTAATGTGGTGTGAAAACCGCATCTGCAGGAAAACCAGCGGCCGGCAAAGCGAAAGAGGTAGATTGAGGTGACGGCCAGGCCAAGGACGGTCGGCAGGCGAACTCCAAATTCATTCTGCCCAAACAGCTTGGTTGCCAGCCGGATGGTCCAGGCAATCATGGGGGGATGATCGTGATAGCCCAGGGCCAGGTGCCTGCTCCATTGCCAGTAATTGGCTTCATCCGGGATAAGAAGAAATCTGGAACTGAGATACAGACGGACGGCAAGGGCTGTGACGATAAGCAGCCAACCGGCGATCATGCAGTTCCACTCTTTTGTTGTCTGCATTGTTTCTTTTTATTCTTTTGCTTTATGTTCTCCACCGGCAGATTCCGGTACCGGCAGTCCATCCAATACCGGACGTATGACCTCAAAAACCTGGTCAACGGTTATCGCCTGTAAACATTTATTATCGGTACACGGAGTTTTTCTGTGGTTGGCGGCACTGACGCAGGGCGAGCAGGCAAGTCCGGCAAAAATGGCAGTGGTATTACCCAGAGAACCGTACAGGGCAGGAGTCTCCGGGCCGAAGAGGACAAATGTCGGCAACGGGGTAATGGCGGCAAAATGGCCGGGACCGGAATCATTGGTCACCATCAAAGAAGAAAGAGTATACAGAACGGGCAATTCAATGAGTTGTACGGCGCCGGCAAAATTAACACATCGTTTTGACGAGATTTCAGCGCACATTTCTTCCGCCTCTTCCCGTTCTCCGGGCGCACCGGTTATCAGAACCAGAACATCTTCTCTATGGGCAATGATTTTTTTAATCAATGCCTCGTAACGCGTCCGCATCCATCGTCTCTGGGGCAGTAATTCGCTGGCATTGGGATTTATCAGAATAAAATGATTCCGTCGGTCTATTTTTTTGTTTGGGGAGCGACGGATAATTTTTTGCCGCATCTGTTCAAGGTCGTCCGGACTGCAGGTAAAACGCGGCAATACCAGTTCATGGTCGTCCACCCTGTGTTTGGAATAGGGAATTTCTTCCTCACCGGCCGCCAGGGCATTGATCATGGCAATAAAATTTTTTGCCATATGAATATGGGGGTTGTAGGCCACCCTGTGGGTCAGTAATTCTCCCCGGTACAAACCCTCATTGTGAAAGCTGTAAAAGCCGACTCGGCGACAGCAGCCGGATATCCCGCTAAGCAGCGCTGTAAATCTGGAAAAGAGTTCGAGATCAACAACGGTATCCACCCCTATTTTTCTGGTCCAGAAAAAAAATCTCAAGGTATCCATTAAAAGCAGCACCAGGTTATTTTCCCGCAGGGTGAATATATTTTCCGGAGCAATGGTTCCGATCAGCGCCAGGCTTGCGCTGTTTTTGTGAAATATGAGAAAGTACAGCTCGGCTCCAAGTTCTTTTTTTGCCTTTTGCAGGGCAGGATCCACCAGGATTGTTGATCCCATTTCCGAGAGCTCAATGAAGAGAATGCGTTTAACGGGTCGGACCTTAGCCGGTCGGATTATGGCCGCCAGCCGTTGCATAATGGTCAGTATAAAGGTCAATGGAATGCCGGCCCATTTGTCAATGGTTCGCATGGTGTCAACGTTCATGATATTTTTTCCTGTTCCTGGGGCTATAAGCTGTGTTTTTGTTGCAGGTAGATATAAAGGCCCGGCAGGGAAGCGGCCAGGGCCGTTAGACCGTAGAGCAGTGAGAAGGAAACAACCCTTGCCCTGTCAG
>JALSNT010000486.1 GCA_026986885.1 Desulfobulbaceae bacterium | reverse complement strand
TGACCGATCAGTTCAATAATCCGGCCAACTGGCAGGCCCATTACAACTCCACCGGTCCTGAAATATGGCAGCAAACCAACGGCCGGGTAACCGACATTATCACCACCCTGGGAACCTCGGGCACTGCCATGGGGTTATCGCGCTGGTTTGCCAGGCATCACCCTGAAGTACGGGTCATTGCCGTCGAGCCTTACCTTGGGCATAAGATCCAGGGCCTGAAAAACATGAAGGAATCATACAAACCCACCATTTTCAATAAAAAGCTTCCCCATGCCATCATTAATGTTGCCGATGAAGATGCCTTTCGCATGGTACGGAGACTTGCCCGTGAGGAAGGAATATTTGCCGGGATGAGCAGCGGCGCCGCCCTGTTTGCGGCCGTGGAAATCGCCGGTCGTCTTGACGGCGGTACAGTGGTGGCCATCCTTCCCGACGGTGGTGAACGCTACTTGAGCACTCCCCTCTTTGTCCGAAAAAAGAAAACCGGCAGGCCGGAACCGCAGCTCCGCTTCTATAACACAGTAAACCGCAGAAAAGAGGTGTTTAAGCCGCTTCATGACAAACGAATAACCTTTTATGCCTGCGGGCCGACGGCATACGAATCACCCAATCTTGCTCACTGCCGGCGGCTGACCGTCGCTGATCTGATGATCCGCTATTTGCAGTTCAAAGGGTTCAAGGTCGACTCGTATATGAACTTTACCGATCTTGACGATAATACCATTGCCGGTGCGGAAAAGGCCGGAGTTTCCCTCAAGGAGTATACCGACGGTTATATCGATGAATTCAGGCAGGCCATGAAAACCCTGGCCGTTCTCGAATCAACAGGTCATCCACGGGCCTCCGAGCATGTCGGCGATATGATAGAAATTACCCACGAACTCATCCACAAGGGATACGCCTATGAAAAACACGGCTCCATCTATTTTGATATTTCCAAATTTAAACGATACGGCCGCCTGTCCGGTGTCGACCTGAGCAAAATCAAACTGGGCCGTACCGTTGATCTTGATAATTATGAAAAGGACAACCCCAGAGACTTTACCCTGCTCAAACGCTCCACCCTGACCGAACTGAAAAAAGGAATTTTCTTTGAGACCGACTGGGGTAATGTGCGGCCGGGCTGGCATATTGAATGTTCCGCCATGTCGACCAGATATCTGGGTGAAACCCTGGATATCCACACTGCAGGTCAGGATCTCATGTTTCCGCACCATGAAAATGAAATCGCCATCGCCGAGGCCCTTACCGGCAAACCCCTGGCCAACTACTGGCTCCACTCCGGGCTTTTGCTGAAAGACGGTAAAAAAATGTCGGCGGAAACCGGCAATATTGTAACCTTACAGGAACTGCTGGACAGGGGATACAGTGGCCGCGAAGTACGTTTCCTACTGTTGAGCGTCCATTACAGAAAACCCCTGCAATTCACCTTTAAACGCCTTGATTCCGTGCGCGTTGCCTTAAAGCGCCTGGATGAATTTACCCGAAAGCTGCTCTGCCTCAGGCCCGCGCTGCCGCACCCCGAGATCGCCAGCCATATTTCAACCCTTGAAAAACGCTTTACTGCGGCCATGGATGACGACCTCAATATTTCCCGGACCATCGGCGCCCTTTTTGATTTTGTAAAAACCGCAAACCCCATTCTCCAGTCAGGAAACCTTGACCTGGAGCAGAAAAATGATATCCTGGAGATCCTGGGCCGGATAAATTCCGTTCTGGCTATTCTCCAACTTCAACAATGTCCGCTGGCGCCGGAAATCGATATCCTTATTCAGCAAAGGGAAGAAGCCAGAAAGGAAAAAAACTGGCCAGCCGCTGACAAGGCGCGGGAGGAACTGCTGCGCATGGGGGTCACCATCCACGACACCTCCACCGGCCCGGTATGGGAGCTCAGTGAAGAGGCATGTAAAAAATGCTTGCAGGGAGAGTTGCAAGAGTGTTGATTTCTTTTTCCATTCCAGCTACATTGTCATTCCGATATTCCATCCGTGTGCGCCAGTAGCTCAGCTGGATAGAGCAACGGCCTTCTAAGCCGTAGGTCGCAGGTTCGAATCCTGCCTGGCGTACCA
>JALSNT010000485.1 GCA_026986885.1 Desulfobulbaceae bacterium | reverse complement strand
CTATCAACGACTCATGTCCGGGCATCAATAAAGAGATTGGTTATGAAGAATTTTGTCGTCGCCTGCGCCGTCTCCTTGAGGACCGGAAAGAGGTGGGTTGTTAGGCGGCCGGGCCAATGAAATTCATCTTTCTTTTTCTCGGAAAAACCAGAGAGAAGTACCTTCAACAGGGAATAAATGATTTTGCCGGTCGCCTCGGTCGCTATGTCGACGTGGAGATCGTCACCCTCAAAGAACGCTATAGTCGCAATGCATCGGAGGATGTCGTCCGCCGCCGCGGCGGCGATATTCTCCTTGCCGGCTGCGATGATAAGGGATTGAAAGTTGTTCTTGATTTTGCCGGCAGGCAGTACGACTCCGTCGAGGTGGCATCCTTAATCAAGGGGTGGCGGGAGAGCGGCAGGCGTGATATATATTTTTTGATCGGCGGCCATCTCGGCCTGCCGGAAAAAGTTATTCGCCGGGCGGATTGTGTATGGTGCCTGTCCAGGCTGACGTTTACCCACGAGATGACCAGATTGATTCTACTGGAACAGTTGTACCGGGCATGTACAATCAATGCCGGTGGAAAATATCATAAATAATCCATAAACGGCTGAACAGTACCTCAATTCAGGAGGTAGTATCCGGTTGTCATCAAAGAACGGACCGTCCTTGCAAGGGACGTATTTTCTGGAGAAGATTTATGGACTGTACGGAGTATACAAAAAATATCCCGGCCGATTTCCTTGATTTCGTCCGGATAGTAAGGCAAGAGTCGCCGGTTCAACTCGAGTCTATCCATGTTGTGGGCAGCGTCCTGACCCCTGATTACCAGGCGGATCGTTCGGATATCAATTCTTTTTTTGTGGTTAGAGAAGACGGGGTATCGTTTTTAGATTTCCTGGTCGGACTTGGAAAACGATTCAGGCGGCGTCAGGTTGCACCACCCCTGATCATGACCAAACAGTATATCAGCCGGTCGCTGGATGTCTTTCCCGTAGAGTTTTATACCCTGCGCGAAATCCATTATACCCTGCACGGCGAGGATCTATTGAAAAATCTGGAGATTGATGCCGGTTTTCTCCGCCTGCAGTGTGAACGGGAGTTGAAGGCGAAATTACTCTGGCTGGGACAGATCTACCTGCAAACCCTGGCGGACAAAGAAGACCTTACCCGGAAGTTATGCGCAGCCATTACCGGCTGTATTCCCGTCTTCAGGGCAATTCTTCACCTGGCCGACGGCAAGGTCTCCCTGTCGGCACAGCAGACCGTTGTTGCGCTGGAATTATTACTGGAGATCGACACTGGTATTTTTCAGACCCTGCTGCAGATGAAAAAAACAAAAAAAATGTTTGTCGGTATGGAAGAACTTCGATCAGGGTACGTCCAATTCCATACCGCATTAGCAAGGCTTTGCCGTTATGTTGATTCCATGGCTGACTAAACGCTTTCTTATTCCCGTCGTCCTGCTGCTGGCGTTTGTCCAGACGCCTGTGACCGCTTTTGCCGTTACTCCGCCGCTGCCGGACAACCCACCGGGGTATGTTGTCGATCTGGCACAGGTTATTCCAGCAGAACAACGCCGGAATCTTGAAAGAATTCTGCGTGATTTACAGAATAAAACAACGGCGCAGATGGTAATTCTGACCATTGATACCCTGGACGGTCAGGATATCAACTCTTTTTCCCTGCAGACCGCTGAAAAATGGCGAATTGGTCAAAAAAATAAAGACAACGGATTGCTTTTTACCGTGGTCATCCGGGACAGAAAATACAGGTTCGAGGTCGGCTACGGCCTCGAATCCGTTCTTCCCGACAGCCTGCTTGGTTCACTTGGCCGGCAAGTACTGGTTCCCTATTTCAGGCAGGGAAAATACGGTGAAGGAATAGCAGCGGCAACCGGTCAGGTGCTGCGGATTATCAGCAACCATTACGGCGTTACCCTGACCGGGGCAAGTAACTTACCCCCTCCCCGCAAGCGGCGGAATAACGGTCTGGGTGGATTGTTTTTCTTCCTTCTGATTTTGATTTTTATGGTGATCCTCTATTCCCGTTCTTTTAACCGCCGTTTCGGCGGGAGAAGAGGCG
>JALSNT010000484.1 GCA_026986885.1 Desulfobulbaceae bacterium | reverse complement strand
AAAACAAGGGACATTCTCTTTTCGTGTCATTTTATTGACAATTTTTTTAATGTAGTGTCGAAATTTTGATCTATTATATTGTGGGTTGATATTGTGTGTCGGCATGATTCACCCTGAATTAAGCTCGATTCAGGTACGATTTCATCATTGCTGAGGACAAGACAGGGACAGGGTATGGAGATGAAGAACAGGATTGTGGGCGTGGTTGTCACTATTTTTCTTATGTGCGGTCAGGCGGTTGCCTGGCAGGGTAAGGTGGTTAGGGTTCTGGACGGAGACTCTATCCTGGTTAAACGGGCCGGGCGCATCTATGAGATACGTCTTTACGGTATTGATGCCCCGGAGTACAGGCAGCCGTTTGGTAAACAGGCCGGTCGGATAACCAGGGATATGATCAAGGGAAAAATCGTCAGCATTCAGCGCATGGATGTGGACCGCTACCACAGGATTGTCGCCCTGGTGAAAAGCGATGGGCGGCTTGTTAATCGGGAGTTGGTACGTCGGGGTGCGGCATGGCTTTATCCAAAGTATTGCCAACAGCAGCCTTTGTGTCGGGAGCTGCGTAGCGACCAGCAACGGGCCGATAAGCAGCATCTTGGCCTGTGGGCCGGGAAAAATCCGTTATCGCCGGCGCAGTGGAAGCGGCGTAATAAACGATCATCGCACCGGTATCACAGGCATTTTCGGCATCACCGGCAGTACTGATTCCTCAACCGGCGGCAGGCTGATACTTGGGGTGTTCATGGTGGCCGGCGGTGGTTGTCTGTTTTCCCGGCCATCGATCCATGGATCCTGCCGGTAGCCCAGTTTCCGCCAGGAAAAACGAGAGGCTGAACCATGGCAATCCATGCAGTCAAGGGCTTTATCCACAGGTTTTACGCCGTGGTTGATTCGGCGCAGCGAGACGGTAACGGCAGTGGACGATTCGCCGCTGTAAGGCAGGAGAATTGCCCGCATGCCGGCGGTAACGGCCTCTTGCAGCTCGGTGGTCTTCCAGAACGGTGCCCGTTGCCGGGCCAACAGCGGTGAGAGAAGATAGTGAAATTTCCTGTCCTCTAACTGGATGCCGTATTGGATGGAAAAGGGCATGATTTTTGATGTTGGAGAGCGGGGACCCGGACCCTGCAGGATGGTAATGTGCCCCGGTTGTACCCGGTCACCTCGTGTATACAGGGTGTCCGATCCGTCGTCCCATAAATATAGCGGTCGAATTTCTGAGCCCTGAAGAAAACCACCACTGCTGATGACGCTGTTGTTGCGGCTGTAGAGGTTGTAGCTACTGTCGGTCGCCGGCCAGTTCCAGCTGACAACCACAGGATGTTTATCGCCGTAGACCGGGATGTGACAGCTTTGGCAACCGATGAGCAGGGCGTGCCGGTTCAGTCGGGCCAGGGTGTGTATTTTCTGTCCGTGGCAACTTGCGCATCCCCGTGCCTCCGGTCGTTGCGGGTTACGTATCATTGTTCTTCTGAAGAGATGATGCCCTCCTCCGGGATGGCATGTCCAGCAGGTGAATCCATATTTTTGCAGGTGAACGTCACCGGCCGCTGTCTGGTGATTGTTCGGAGACAGACCGCACTGTCGTTCATGGCATATTCGACAATTACGGACGGATGCTCTACCGGCTTTGCGGGCGATTTCCTCCAGTTCGTCAAGGTGTACTCCCGATTTGTACCTCCCCGTGGTGTCATGGCAGACCAGGCAGTTGATCGTAGTTGCCGCCGGCGGGGCGACAGTTGCAGCGCTTGCCGGCAGGGTACTGATATGACACCTGTGACAAACTTTTATATTGCTGCCGGCAGCAACGGCAAAGCGGGAAAGATCCTTGTCTTTACTGGATAAAACAGTTTTGCCGTTAATAATTCGTTGGCGCTGCCATCGCCAGTGGATGCTTTTACGGACATCATCCGCCTGTTGTTTGTGGCACTCCATGCATTGGTTGTTGACCTGGGCAACAGAGGTGAAGGGGCCTTGTATCGATTGATGACCTTTGATCATCCCGGCATCGGAAACGGTTGCCCGGGCAAGCATCAGATACAGAATAAGAAAAAGAGAAAAGGTGAAGATTTTCATGGAGCACCGCTGGTTCATTTATCCTTGGGATATCGTTTTATTCCAGTATGATGAGTGAATATCTACCTAAAATATCCCCCAGTACGATCACGGTCAAGAAAATTTGCGCAAACCGCATTTTCATTTTAGTTGAATAAAAAAGAACATAAAATTGATAAGCTCTTGCTTTTCTATTTTGTATGCGGTATAGAAATGAATCCGCTAAAATGAATCACCATTCATGTTCGTTATGCGCGGGCATGTCTTTCCATGTTGATGCTGTTGCAGTCGGCATAATCGGTGCAGTCAGGTATTGGCAGACGAAGGAGAAAAGGCTGCACCGATTACTGCTTGCCGTTCCACCTGCATTACTTTGTATCATCCCATTTTTCCATTATTTTCTGTTTTCCTCTCATATTGATTTACCCCGATAACAACGCTTAAGTTCCGGCAGACTACTTTTCGGAATGCGGCAGTTGACAAAAAAGGTAATGAAAATTTCGGCCGGCCGTCTGGCTACCCGTATTTCTGCTAAACAATTTTGTCGTGGATTTCGGATGTTACAACTCGATCAAGTGTGGATGTCGCTCAAGAGGAAAAGATAAGCGGTTTGGCCGGCTTTGTTTTACAGGCAGAGAGAGAAAAAACGGGAGAGAAAAGCATGGACAGGGGCGGTTTGCCACCACCCCTGTCCGGACGGCTCCTTAGCGGGCCTGCGTGATGTTTATTTCTTTTTCTTGATATGGCAGTTAGAGCATTTTTTCAGTTTTTTATATTTTGCATCCTTTTTGGCCATGGATTTATGGCAGGCCAGACATCTACCGTGACCTGCACGCTGGAGAGCTGTCCTTCCCTTGACCTTGCCTTTGAGCATATCGCCGGTGTGGCAGGTCTCACATTTCTGGATTTTCATCCCTTCTGTATAGGGTACCTGCTTGCCGTCTTTGTCCTTGGAGTGATGGCATACTCCACATTTCAATTTCTTCTGATGCGCTGCATGGGGAAATTGTACAGGCTTTTTTCCGTTGGGATTAATGGTTATCTCGGCAGGTCCTTTTTCTCCTGCGGCCGTGGCCATGCTGACCATGCCGAAGCTGCAGAAAAATGCCAATGCTACGCCACAGACAAATACCTTTTTCATAGTTTCCTCCTTTGCGGAAATAAAAAAATGATTACCACCTGAAAACGAAATGAATAGACAGGCCTTCAGTTGCCCTTCAAGACGGTATTACCGGCAACAGGGTATTGCCGTGGAACATGGATTTCACTTCCACAAAACAAATAGCTGTCACGGCAAACGACAAAGCAGATGCGCCCACTACTCAATAATGAATATCCGTGGTAATCCCAAAATATAAATGAACTGTACGTTCAATAACAATTAATCCCTTGGTTTTCTTATCACGGAAGGCGTGTCTTGTCAATACGGTGCCCTTATTGCCTGCCGGGTGCCATCGTGTCAGCCTCTCCCAATCTCACGTTGTCTGCCTGTGAGATCCTCTTAAGGTGAATGCGCCTGCATACCGGATAAGGTCCCTGCAGTATCTTTATTATGAGATTATGCACCTTTTATAAGGAAAATTTATGACCGATTATAACTTAATTGACATAAACCACACGGTAGTGTAGCATGTGGCCCCAATATGAATCGCTATTCATTCGAATCAGCGCGTATCACTTTGATCATTTAGTACATTTTTCCGGAGAAGAATCCCATGACGTCAACGCATCCTTTTCATTTTCTTTCAACCTGTTTCAACTACCCGCAGGAGGGTATTCTCGATGGATTGGCCGAAGCATTGTCCCTGCTGGCAGCTGATGTGGAGTGTGGTGAGGGAGAAATTCATTTTGATGACATGTCCCTTGTTGACCAGCAGGCCGAGTATGTACGCCTTTTTATCAACGGACCGGGCGGGGTAGCAGCACCTCCTTATGCATCCGTTTATATAAACGATGCCGGTGTACTGCACCAGCAGGGTTATGATCAGGCCCTTGCCATGTACCGTCGTGCCGGGCTTTCACCGGTAACCGGCAATGAATCACCCGACCATATTATCCACGAGCTGGCCTTTATCGGTCTCTTGATTGAATTGGGAGATCATCAACTTCTTGATACTTTTATTCAGGAACATTTTGCAGTTTGGTATCCCGCCTTTTATGACCGGTTGATGCTCGCGGATCCCAAGCCGTTTTATAAAACTCTGGCACAGGTTACCGACCGGTGTCTTCAACAAATTTATATGGAGGTTTTTGCATGAACAGACGGCATTTTCTCAAGATGTCAGCGGCGACCGTTGCGGCAATGACGGCTGCCGCCGGTGGAGAATTCGCTGGTAGCGGTTCTCTGTTTCGTCCGACCGTGGCCGGAGCGGCGATTGGTCCTGAAACCGGTTCAATGGGTGCAGAAGAGGTCACGTCGGTTTGCGAGATGTGTTTCTGGCGGTGTCCCATTGTCGGCAAGGTTAAAAATGGTAAGCTTGTTAAAATAGAAGGCAATCCCAAGAGTCCGGTCAACGGTACCCGGGTTTGTGCCCGTGGTAATTCCGGGGTGCAGCTGGTGTATGATCCCGATCGAATGAAAACCCCCCTGAAACGGGTCGGCGCCAGAGGTGAGGGTAAGTGGGCCAAGATCTCCTGGGATGAGGCCCTGGATGAAATTGCCCATAACATGCAGAAGGTCAAAAAGAAATACGGGCCCCATGCCCTGGCCTATTTTGATCATGGTGCTTCGGCTGAATTCATGCGTGGTGTTTTCAAGGCCATGGGCACGGAAAATTTTACCAGTGAGCCGGCCTTTTACCAATGCGTGGGTCCTGCAGCCCTTGCCTATCTGAACACGGTTGGTTATGTGACCACCGGTACCCGACAGTATAACGATATGGGGCATGCCAAGGCCATGCTGCTGGTTGCTTCCCATATCGGTGAAAATGTCCATGTCTCCCATGTCCGTGAATTTATCCAGGGTATGAGTAATGGCGCCAAATTGATTGTTGTTGATCCGCGTTTCTCCGCCCCTGCCAACAAGGCCCACATCTATCTGCCGATAAGGCCTGGTACGGATACGGCACTCATGTTAGCCTGGATCAATTACGTGATAAAACTGGGTCTGTATGACAAGGATTTTGTTGCCCGCCACTGTGAAGGTTTTGATCAGTTGAAAAGCGAAGTCAAACAATACACCATGGAATGGGCCGCCAAGATCTGCGATCTTAAAATTGAGGATATGAAGGCCGCCATTCTTGAACTGGCCAAGGCAGCCCCAAATGTCAATATTCATCCCGGTCGTCATTCCACCTGGTACGGTAAGGGCGATGTCGGTCGTCATCAGTCCTATGCTATTCTCACCGCCCTGTTTGGCGCGGTCGGTGTTCCCGGTGGTATCTATTTCCCGACCCCGGTGAAAACAGGTAAGGCGGAATGTCCGGAACCCGAAGAGGTTGAAACGGCGGAAGCCGATCCCTCCATGAAAGAGGATTCACCATATCCGTTTTCAAATATTTTCGGAACCACCACCCGCGACATCATCAATGCCGCGCTCACCGGCAAACCGTATCCCGTCAAACTTCTGGGAGTGAACGGTGTCAACATCATTCAGACACTGCCCAACCCTTATGACACTATGAAGGCAATTAAAAACCTGGACTTCATCTTCTGCGAAGAGATGATGGCCGGGGAGACTGCCCTCTGGTCGGATATTATTCTACCTGATTCCGTTTATCTCGAACGTTACGATGGACTTTATGCCTACGACGGCCTGACTCCTTACCTGACGGTCCGGCAGCCGGTGGTTAAACCCATGTTTAATGTGAAATCGCCCTACTGGATTGCGCAGAACCTTGCGAAGAAATTGAATATCAAGGGATATACCTGCAAGAATGAGGAAGAATTTCTCAATGAAGAACTCAAAGGCGCGGGCCTAAGCCTTGACAAACTGAAAAGTCAGGGGGGACTGGTGACTTATCCCGGCAACCCGTATCGTGACCCGAAAAAGTTGAAAGTCGGCACCGAGTCAGGGAAAATTCAGCTTGCCGTTGAAAATTTTGATGATGAGGATCTGGACGCCATTCCCAAATTTGAACCTACCCCGGCCCCGCCCAGGGGATATACCCGCCTGGTTTATGGCCGGGCTCCTATGCACACCTTTTCCCGGACCATGAACAATCTCTGGCTCCATAATGAAATGCCGGAGAACAGGTTATGGCTCAATGACAAGGTTGCCGCCAGGCTTTCCATTAAAAATGATGAAGAAATTATCCTGGAAAACCAGGATGGCAAACGTTCCAATCCGATCAAGGTCCTGGTTACCCCGGGTATCAGGCCGGATACCGTTTTTATGTACCATGGCTTCGGGTCTAAATCAAAACATCTCAGTCGGGCATACGGTAAGGGTGCGGCCGACGGTTTTCTCATGACCAATGTGGTGCAGGATCCTTTTATCGGCGCTGATTCCAAACGAACCAATTTTGTCCGGATAATCAAGGGCGGAAAGACTTTGAATATACCGGAACTGGTTGCCGTGCCCAATGAAATTCCACGCTATGAGAGCAAAATAGCCTGAAAAGGAGAATTGATATGAATCAATATGCAATGGTAATAGATCTTGATCGATGCGTTGGCTGTCACGCCTGCGCTATTGCCTGTCGCGCCGAGTGGCAGATTCCGGTTAAAGAGGGTTTTCGCCGTAACTGGGTTCGTCGCCTGGGACCGGCCCGAACCAGCAAGGGATTGTCATATACTTTTTATCCGGGACTGTGCAATCATTGTGACCGGCCGGCCTGTGTGGGGGCGTGCCCTGCCGACCCCGTTCAGGTGACCTTCAAGGATGTGAAAACCGGCAAAACCAAGGATATGGAGGTTGCGGCCACCTGGAAGGACCCCTTTAACGGCACCGTTCAGATTGACAAGAACCGCTGCCTCGGCTGCGGCGCCTGTGCCGATGCCTGTCCGTATGGCGCCCGCTATGTAAATCCTGATCTGGCCGATGATGATTCCGAGGGCAAGGCGGATAAATGTACCTTCTGTATGCCCAGGGTCGGCAAGGGACTGCAGCCTGCCTGTGTCCAGACCTGTATTGCCGATGCCAGAATTTTTGGTCTGCGGGACGATCCCAAGTCCGAGGTCGCCGCTTATCTGAAAAAAGGAGCCAAACGTCTGGAGTCCAAAAATGTAAAGATAGGACCCAATGTCTATTATTACGGCAGTAAAAAGGACCTGGAGCTCCTTGATAAGCTGGAAACTCCCCGGGAGATGCCCGAGGCCGATTCCCGACGCATCATGCTGGCCCGTATGATGAAGCCCGTCATCGGCAAGATGTCCCGGTTGGGCGTTGCCGGTGTTGCGGCAGCAGCGCTTATCCGTTCACAAGATCAGGAAGAATAACCTATTGTATTGTCTCAGACCTGATCCCTGCCGGCGGCCCGGCCGGCGGCAGAGGGTCTTTTTACCTTTAGGTGGGAGTAATTGCAGGAAGATGTGCATGAACGATTAAATGCGGAGAGAGTATATCAATGAAGTTTAATAAATCGTTATTTTGGTGTCTGGGAACTGCCGCCTGTGTCGGTCTGCTTATGACTGTCGTCGGTCGGGCGGCATCGGCGGAAACGTCGACTCAGATGAAAAAACAGAGGAACGGTGAACTAACTGAACAGTATGGAAATACTCAGGTGATTTTCCATAAGGCAACATATCAGTTATTCAGTCATAAAAAACACGTTATCGGGGTCGGTCTTGACTGTGATGCCTGTCATCCAGATATATTTCACAAAAAACGTGGCGCCGCCCGGGCGGCAGGTGATTATAATATGCAATCCCTTGAAAAGGGAAAATATTGCGGTGCCTGTCATAATGGAGATGAAGCCTTTGGGGTAACCGATAAAAAAGATTGTATCACCTGCCACGGCAGCAATATGCAGCCACCGACAAAAATTGTCTGGAAAAAACCTAATAAAGCAGCCTTTGACCATAAGGCTCATATCGAAGATGTCGGTCTGGAGTGTAATGACTGCCATTATAAAATATTTTCCATGAAAATCGGGGCGGCTCAGGCCAACGGTGATTTTACCATGGCCTCCTTTAAAAAAGGCAAATATTGCGGCGCCTGCCATAACGGTGATGAAGCCTTTGACGCTCAGAGTCGGTGTGATTCCTGTCATTTTGTTCCGACGAAGAAAATCGTTTTCACCAAGCCGGTTAAAACCGTTGTCTTTGATCATAAAATCCATGTCGGTAAAGGAAAAATTCTCTGTGAGACCTGTCATAAAGACGTATTTGTCATGGGCAGTGGCGTACTTGCCGGACTGGAAACCTTTCGATCCGATGATCCGGTTGCCAAGAGAAAACATCTTGAAGAGCTGCATGAAAAGCTCTGTGGCACCTGTCACAATTCAGATCAGGCATTCGGCTTTCAGACCAGATGCACGGTTTGTCATATCGGGGTTAAAGGATTGAAACTGATGCAAACCGGGCCAGGCAATGGTAAGGCCCTTTCAGGGGCCGATCGCTGAAAAACTGCCTGTTCAATCCGCCGGTTTAACATCGTGTAACGGTCCTGTTGCTGCACGTTTGTTAGGGATATATTGACGAATATATTTACGAGGAAATACAATGAGCGAAATGATGATTAATATATCGGAAAAATGGGGATATCACGGGGTCGCCGCCTTGAAAAAGGCAAGCCCGGGCTATAAAATGCTCCTTGGCTTTTTTGGGCTTGTCGCCCTTTCTGGTCTCCTTGTCGGTCTGCATGGTTTTTTTGTCGGTTATCGGCATGTGTACAATGTTTCCAAGGAAATACCTTGGGGAATGCTGATTTCCGCGTATATTTTCTGCGTTGTAACATCGACCGGGCTCTGTA
>JALSNT010000483.1 GCA_026986885.1 Desulfobulbaceae bacterium | reverse complement strand
ACCTACCAATATTCCTCCTGCCAGGGCGTAGATAAGTCTACCCTTGATGGATATACCCGGTCCACGATTAACTTCTATTTTACTTCTGCCATGGATAAATGTGGCATAGAGGCCTCCGATAAAGGTACCGATTCCCATGTAGACGAGCCGGAAATGGAGAGGATTTTTCCCGTGGGCGAAATAATGGCCGAAATATTCGGAACTGCTAATGTGATTCGGGGCAACCAGATGGATGAGATACGCGGACAGCCTGGTCCAGGCGGCCGAACCACCCAATCCCTTGCCGCAGAGTAAAAAAGAGGCAAAAAGGACAAAACCCAGGGCTATCCCGGCAATATATGGATTGAGATACTGCTTCATAAAACGCTCCCGTATCTGGTAGTGCTGCTCCTGTAATACTTCGGGTGTTGTCAATGGTAACGCTGATCCGGCAGTATTCTGCCTAATCAGCGTTGAACCCTCAGGGACTACCAGAGTTGTATTTCTGCAGGCCGGCCGAAGGCAGATGTTTTGTATGCCTCGGAGTCTGCGCTTGCCGGCCCGTGAACAAAAAAATCCCGTTAAATCAAGAGGTAGATCAATAGGGATGCCACATTCTCAAACGAAAAGATTTTTCCGCCTTTGAGGGGTGCTGCCGATATTTGATGATTTTGAAGGAACCGGTAAACTGGTTGACAAAGGGGAAACCGGCCTGGGCCCAGCCGACCGCGCCACCCTTGTTTTTGACGCCGTTTTTTGTGGTCGGGCCGACTACCCATACATTCTTATAGCCGTATTTATAAAGAAAACCGCCGACATATTTTGCGCGATGGGAGGTGCGGCAGAAGATATAGATTTCGGTATTCGGATCAGGTATCTTCTTGGGAATCAGGTAGACATGCCCGGCCTGCACATGGTCGACGCCCTCAATATGAAAGGCATTCCATTCAGAATCGGAACGGACATCAATCATATAGATTTTAGAGCGGTAGGCAGGATCGCGCATGGCTTTTTGCCATACATCATGCAGTTTATACACATCGATCATGTGATCTTTAGGGATGGCATTGATAAATTCCTGGTGGACCGCATGTTCAGCCGTTACCAGTGGGTTTTTGGCCTTCGTATTCGCCGCCAGGGCCTGCCCGGTCAGCCATGGAATCAATGTGGCCGTGCAAAGAAAAAACAATACTTTTTTCATAGCTTGTAACCT
Organism: Desulfobulbaceae bacterium; assembly: GCA_026986885.1. The sequence goes on along the minus strand of JALSNT010000483.1, from coordinate 894 downwards.
CCTGAAATTAAAATTTAAAAAAGGAAATATTTAAAAAACAAAAAATGTAATGGCGGGGGAAACCGGAATATTCGAGGTCCCTGTCTGTTCTCTATCGTGTACGGTAAAATTATACGAAATAGAGTGCTGCGGTATGCTTCCTGGTAAGTACTCATGAAAGATAAAAATAGAATGGTTTCCAGGTCAGGTCAAGAAAATTATTTGCATCAAAGTTCCAGCCCCGGTGTATTGTAGCGCTTTCCGGGCAGGAAATTCAGGCTCTTCAGGCAATGCTTGACTTGACCGGACGGCTTGGGTACACTGCCGTTCAAGTTTCAGGTGTCTACGTTCGTTCGTGGATGAAAAGGGAACCCGGTGTGAATCCGGGACGGGCCCGCCGCTGTAACCCCTGCCCTGATGATTCGGGGAACTTTTGCAGTCTTTGTGCGCCACTGCATTTTCTTAGGATGTGGGAAGGCCGCTGCAAAAGAAGGGAAGTCAGAAGACCTGCCTGAAAATCGTCCGACAGTACCCCCATGGCAATGGGACGGACAACGTATGCACATCTGGGATAAAAGAAGGGATGTCCCGGATCAATTCTTTAATTGGTCCGGGTTTTTTTGTCTCCGGACCGTGAAAAAAGGAGGTTTTCATGAAGTCGAAAACATTTTTTTTTGCGGTGCTCATGTTGTGCATGTTCACCGTGCAGTCGGTAACCGCAGGGGAGCATAAGGTGGAGCATAAAACCGGTATTATCCTGGCCATGTTCGGCACCACGGTCGAACCGGCCTTACAGGGATTGCTGAACATCAGGGACAGGATGATCCGTGCCTTTCCCGGAACTCCCGTCCGTTTTGCCTTTACCTCCAATATTATCCGCCGTATCTGGCGGAAACGGGCACACAATCCTGCCTA
>JALSNT010000482.1 GCA_026986885.1 Desulfobulbaceae bacterium | reverse complement strand
GGCAGTGGTATCGCAGGGCTATCTTTTGCTCTTAAAGTTTCAACCTTTTGTTCGGTGACCCTGATAACAAAAAAAGCGCGGACCGATACGGCCACTAACCTGGCCCAGGGAGGGATTGCGGCCGTGCTGGCACAGGGAGACGACCCGGATTTTCACGTAAAGGACACCCTGCGCTCAGGGGATGGCCTGTGCGACGAAGAGGTGGTTCGCCTGGTCGTGGAAAACGGAGAGGCAAGGGTACGTGAACTCATGGATATCGGTGTCTGTTTTCAAAAAGGGAAAAATGGTGAAGAGTTTGACCTGGGAATGGAGGGCGGGCATTCACAACGTCGGGTTGCCCATGCTTTTGACTTGACCGGTCACGAAATTGAGCGGGCTCTGCTGGAAAAAATTAACCAGCAGCCCAATGTGACAATCCTTGAGGATCACCTGGCCATTGACCTGTTGATCGCGTCAAAAACAGCGGGGTTCAGTGTGGATAAACAGCCGGACAGGTGTATCGGCGCCTATGTGCTTAACCGGAAATCGGGTGAAGTGGAAACCAGGTTAAGCCGCACCACCGTGCTCTGTACCGGCGGATGCGGCAAGGTTTACCTGTATACAACCAATCCCGACATAGCAACTGGTGACGGGGTGGCAATGGCGTACAGGGCAGGGGCAGGCATTGCCAACCTGGAATTTATTCAATTCCACCCAACTTGTTTTTATAACAGTCGAATAAAAAACTTTCTGATATCTGAGGCGGTGAGAGGAGAGGGGGGAGTATTGATCAATAACGAGGGTAAACCATTCATGCTCGAACATGATAAACGAGGTGATCTTGCGACCAGAGATGCTGTTGCCCGCGGCATTGATGCGGAGATGAAAGCCAGCGGTGCCGACTGCGTTTACCTTGATATTACCCACAGGAAACCTGATTTCATCCGTAATCGCTTTCCAACTATTTATAACACCTGTAAAAAATATGGCGTTGATATAACCAGAGAACCCATCCCTGTAGTACCTGCCGCCCATTATATGTGCGGCGGTGTCAAGGTAAATACATGGGGAGAAACCAGTTTGCCTGACCTGTACGCACTGGGAGAAACGGCATGTACCGGCCTCCATGGCGCCAATCGCCTGGCAAGTAATTCCCTGCTGGAGGCGGTGGTATTCGCCGACCGGGCAGCAACACACTTTAAGAAGCATTGGCCGGAAATAAAAAAACGTGGTTTCCTGGATACCAGCGAGTGGCGTGACGGAGCTGCGGGCTCCTTGGAAGAAAATGTTCTTGTCAGCCATAACTGGGACCAGATAAGACGACTCATGTGGGACTATGTGGGTATTGTACGACGGGAAAAAAGACTGCAGCTCGCCAGGCGCAGGATCATGCCCCTTTTAGAGGAGATAAAGGAGCATTTTGACGACTACCTGCTGACGGCTGATTTGATTGAACTGCGTAACATTGCGGTTATTGCCGATCTTATCATTACCTCGGCTACTCTGCGCAAGGAATCAAGGGGCCTTCATTACATCGTCGATTATCCGGCAAGAGATGATGTTCATTACCGGAAGGATACAGTCCTGAACAAAAAAAGTAACCGGGAGCAGCATCATGTTGACGGCGCTGCATAAGATCGCCGAAAGAAAGATAGAACAGGCACTGGCAGAGGGAACCGGGCCGGACCTCAGCCACTGGAAAAACAAACCGTTACCGGAGGACAATATGGCGGGGGTCCCTGCCGATCTGCGGATGGCCTACAAAATACTTAAAAATTCCGGATACATACCCGAGGAACTGGCATTGCATAAAGAGATAGTAAAAACCGAGGAATTGCTTGCATGCGCAGTTGAGGAAAAAGAAAAATACAAGCAGCTGAAAAAACTTAATTATCTCAAATTCAAGCTGGAATGCCGCCGGGGAAGACCGCTATATATCGACGAAGAGTCCCCATATTACGGCAAGGTAGTAGATCGAATCAAATAGCCCGTAACTACTCACAGCCACGCCATCTTTGCACGATCGCGCCTGCCCGCATAACGGACTATAGCGAACAGACGCGCTCGAAGTCTCCGCTTATCTGCACAAATATGACGCGGCTGTAAGC
>JALSNT010000481.1 GCA_026986885.1 Desulfobulbaceae bacterium | reverse complement strand
ATCTTCCACAAAGGAGTTAAACCGGATTCTGCGACAGCCGGATCTGAGCATTCTTGGTAACTCTATCGCAACCCTGCCTCCTGGCCAGTGGAAGGAGAGGATGTTGTTTATGGGAGTACCGGACACTGATCTGCGCAAGCGAACTGCCGGACAATTTCCCGCCACCCTCCGGCAACACAAAACCACCCATCCGATTCTGGTCCTGCGCGACCGTCCCTCGGGACACCTCCTCTGTCCCTGCACGTCCCGGGGCAACAAACATAATATGTGGTATATTGAAAAAGGATGTCATCTTGAGATGCGGGAATATGTCATGGACAGGGACAGTTTCCTGATTATAGACCATGCGTTCACCCTGCCGCTGGACAGCCGTTTTTCCAGGAAACTTTTTTTCAAAGGTATTGTTCCGGAAAGCTGTATCAAGGGTGGCCAAAAATGAATGGCGCTGAAACCGCCGCAGCCGCCCTGCGACAATGGCTGCAGACCGCGCATGGTTATCAATACATCCTGCAGCTGGCTGATCGACTCAAAAAGGAGAGTCGATGGCGGGCCGGGTTATCCATCTGTTTCAGGCACAGGTTCAGCAGCGACCCGGATGAGCTGCGCAATGAACTTGCCCAGGAGTTTATATCCTTTCTGCTGCAGAAATTTCTCCCCCGGCTCAACGACATGCCTGACCAGGTGAATGCGGTGTTGACCGGCCAGGCGCGCAAAGTGTTGAGCTTTGCCCTGCAGAAATTTTCATGGCGATTACAGGATAATGCCCGCCGTAAAGATGTCTCCCCCCGGACATACCTGTATCGGCGTCTCAGGGAGGTGTTGCAACGGGATAACAGGTTTGTTGTCCAACAGTATGGACAAAACGGTATGTGCTGCCTCCCGGCCTCCCTGGACATTGCGACTTCCATGGCTCCGGCTGATTTTTCTCAGGTCGAATATGGCCGCTGGCCGGTCCCGCCGGAACCTGCTAATCGCAAGGCACTGTTTACGGCAAAATATTTAACCAAAGCAGCCTGTTTGTTCCTGGAAGAAACCATTCGCCGAAACACGGCAACCGAACCTGTGCCTGTCCGGGAAATAGTCCGTTATCTTGCTGTCCATTTTCCCTGGCTCAACGGTCCCCGCCAGGAGAAACTTCCCGGTAATGATTACCTGGCCGCGCCCGCACAATCGTCCGAAGAACAGCTTATCCGTATTGCGGCGCTGGAGTCAATCGGTGCCCTTGCGGACCAGTTTGTTCTTTTGCTGGATGATGAGGCCCGTAAAATCCTTTGCTGGACACTTGAAGACCCACCTCTTTCCTATAAGGAAATCGGCCGCAAACTTAACTTTCCCGATCATAACAGGCCATATCGTATCCACCGGAAAACCATTGGAGCCATGCGGCGGTTTTGTGCCGACTGGCCTGGTCCACCTCTCTCTGAGCTTCCCGATGAAGTGGGGATCGCCTTTATCGAGGCGGTGCGAAAAAAGTGCAAAAAATCCATTTCCTGACCGTAGAACAGGGTAAATAATTAATGATGTCATCACTAAATATACTATGACCAGAACAATAGACAACAGCCGTCTGACGGAAGCGTGGCTGCTTGCCTGGCAGTCACGCTGCTGCCCCCCCGATGCGGTCCTGGCCGGCGCGATATCAGAGGAACTCAAGCGCCACCTTGAATCCTGCCCTTTCTGCCGGGCCGAGCGGACGGCTTCCATGCCGCAGATCCGGCTGAACCCGGCCTCCGTCGACAAAGGGGAAAAACTACGGCCGCAGCCGGGCGAACTCTGGTCGGTGCAGCCATCTTGCGGGGGCTGGGGTCCGAAAGATCGGTACTATAACCCTCCGGTTGTCCTGGTGACAGGCGTGGCGCAGCCCGACCATGTCCAGGTGATCCAGACCTCCGGCGCTGTTGAACTTGCCGGCCCCGATGATCTGTTCCTTGGTAACGGTCTGTCAGGATTTGCCGAGCCATGGAACCGGTATACCCTGCAGACCAGGGATATGAACACCTGTCTTGGACGTATTTCCCGGCAGCAGCTTGACAAACTCCGGAAACACACCCACGCCACACCTTCTGCCCCGGAACCAGGCTCCCTGC
>JALSNT010000480.1 GCA_026986885.1 Desulfobulbaceae bacterium | reverse complement strand
CCCATCTCCTGCTGCAGACTTTTGATAAGATCAAGGATGCCGGCCTGAACCGAGACGTCCAGGCCAGTGGTCGGTTCGTCAAGGAGCAGGAGTTTGGGTGAACTGGAAAGGGCTTTGGCAATCTGGATGCGTTGCTGCTGCCCACCGGAAAAGGTTTCCGGATAGTCATCAATACGGGTCGTGGGCAGTTCGATTTTATCGAAAAAGTGCAGGGAGCGGCTGCGAATTGCGGCAAAATTGCGCCGGCCGGAGCCGATGATTTTTTCGGCAATGTTGCCGCCTGCGGAAAACAGGTAGTTGATGCCGAGCCGCGGGTTCTGGTAGATCATGGACATCATGCCGGCGCGCATGGCCGCTGTTTCAAGCATGTCCAGGGAAAGCAAATCCCTGCACCTGCCGTTTTCGTCCCTGAGGCCGGTAAAAAACGCCTGCCCGGATGTTGCCGCAATATCCCGGTACAGGATCTGTAACAGCGTTGATTTACCGGAACCGGATTCGCCGACAATTCCCAGCACCTCGCCGCGGCCGATGTGCAGGCTCACCCGGTTAACCGCCACCACAGAGCCGCAGTATGGGCAGATGGCGCCACCCTGCTCATCTCCGGTTTTATCCAGGCAGAGACCGCAGGACTCTCCGTAAATTTTGCTGACGTCTTTTATTTCAAGAAGCATTGTTTTTATTTTTTACTCAGTTGTTCGTCACAGAAATCGGTATCACTGCAAAAATAATGGACCCCGTCTTCCAGATGCACTTCATCGAAAAAGACGCCGGAGATACCACAGCGCTCACAACGGGTATCAGCAAAATCTTCCACCTTGAACGGCCGATCTTCAAAAACAAGTGGCTTGACCCTGGTATGGGGCGGGATGGCGTAAATCCGCTTTTCCCGACCGGCGCCAAAAAGCAGCAGGGCCGGATTGTTATCCAGTTTGGGAATGTCATATCGGGGAATGGGCGACGGATCCATCACATAATGATCATTTACCTGTACCGGATAGCGGTTGGAGATGCGTGAGTCACCATAGAGGGCGGTATCTTCATAAAGCAGCATCCACAGTCTGGAATATTCAAGATGGGCGTGCATGTTCTTCTGCTGTTTGGTATCCGGCTCCACCGTGGTTAATATTTCGGGATACGGCACCTGCAACACCAGGATCTGGTCATCACACAGGGGATGCTCCGGGATGCGATGCCGGGTCTGGATAATCGTGGCATCCGGCGCGTGCGTCGTGGTTTCGACATTGGTGGTGGCCACGATAAAGTCCCGGATATTAACGGCATTAACCGAGCCGTCACAGCCCTGGTCATAGACTTTAAGTGTGTCGGTCTCCAGGATAATGCTGAGGGTTATCTGCAGGCCGCCCGTACCCCAGCCACGGGCAACGGGCATCTCCCGGGAGGCAAAGGGAACGATATATCCGGGCAGGGCAACGGCTTTAAGCAGGGCGCGCCGGATTTCTTTTTTGGCGTCTTCGTCAAAAAAAGCAAAGGTGGTTTCAGTCATGATTTTCCTCTGCTGCCTGGAAGACTTTCAGATCTGCCTGGAAGGTGACATAGTGGGGCAGCTTGAAATGGTTGGTAAAGCCCATGGATTCGATACCGTCCACGTGGTGGATGATCATTTCCGGACTGGTGGCCGGGCCTCCGGCGCCGATGGAGTAATGCGGCCAGGTAAGGGCAAGATCCAGGATGGACATGGCAATTGCCTTTGTTTCGTTGAAGCCGAAACAGAAGCCAAAACCGGTGGCCAGGCGTAATTTGCCGTCTATCGGATCTTTTTTGAAGCTGCCCACGCTCTCCACCGCCGTGACCCGAATGGTGCCGACCCGTACCGGCTTGCCGGTAAACGGATGGGGATAGGTTACATCAATCATGCCGATGCGCAGGTCACCAATAGTCGGGTGGACATCACCGTAGCCACGCATGGAGGTGTAGGCAAAGGCGAGCATTGCCCCTGTTTCCCCACGGGCCATCACCTGCATGACGGCTGAACGGGGATAAGGGGGCATCGGGGTGGCGCGGGTGACATCAAAGGGGGTGGTTTCTTCATTGTTCAGCTGCAGAATTTTTCCAGCCTGCCGCAACGGCG
>JALSNT010000479.1 GCA_026986885.1 Desulfobulbaceae bacterium | reverse complement strand
TAAGACTTCTTTAAAGGTAAAACAGGCCCTTGCCGCAGTTGGTCAGGGGCTTCTCATGCAGGCCTATGAACAGGCGTTTGCTGATTACAAACAACAGGTTGCCCAGGTTTTACTTACCCACAACGACCTTGCCGATAGAAAGCGCTACCTTAATATTCGCAATACCATCCTTACCCTTTTTGAATTCGGAGTTGTCCCTGTTATAAACGAAAATGATACTGTTTCCGTAGAAGAGCTGCGCTTTAGTGATAATGATACCCTCGGTGCCCTGATTACCAATTTAATCGGTGCCGATATGTTCATCATCCTGACCGATGTTGATTATCTCAGCACGGCAAATCCCGCAGAAGATGTTACGGCACAGCCCGTGTATACCGTGCAGTCCATTGACCAACAGGTAGAGGCCATGGCCGGCAGCACCTCATCGCTGCTGGGAACGGGGGGGATGCTCACCAAAATAAAGGCGGCGGGGATGGTTGCCTCCTGCGGCGGCAGTTCCTTCATCGGTCCTGGCCGCAATGCAAATATCCTGCAGGAGCTTTTCAGCGGCAGGCAGATCGGCACTTTTTTCCTTCCCGGCCGGGAAAAGATGTGCGGTCGTAAACACTGGATTGCCCATGTTTTGAGACCTAAAGGCTATCTGGTCATTGACAGCGGCGCCTGTGCGGCGCTGGTTGATGGCGGCAAGAGTCTGTTACCGTCCGGAATTATCGAGGTGCGGGGTGAATTCGGCGTCGGGTCACCGGTACATTGCCTGAATGATCAGGGTAAACCATTGGCTGCCGGTTTGAGTAATTACGGGTCGGCTGAGCTGGATAAGATAAAAGGACACAATTCAAAGGAAATAGAATCAATACTTGGATACAAGGATAGTGATGAAGCCATTCACCGGGATAATCTTGTCCTGATGCAGGATATGACCACCGGCGAACAATGTCGCCTGGAAAAAGGGTAAGGAGCCGGACGGCTCCTAAGGATCGAACAATCAAGGAGAGAAGCAGTATGAGCACCCAGAGCATTAAACGAATGGTTACTGATATGGCCGGGCAGGTAAAAAAAAGTTCCCGCACCCTTGCAACCTTGCCTGCGGCGGTTAAAAACAAGGCCCTGTTGCAGACGGCTCAACTTCTGATGGAAGAACGTTCCTATATTACCGGGGAAAATGAAAAGGACCTGGCTGCCGGCAGGGAAAAAAATCTCACGGCCGCCATGCTTGACCGGCTTGCCCTGACGGATAAAGTGATCGAATCCATGGTTACCGGCCTGCGTGAGGTGGCCGCTCTTCCGGATCCGGTGGGTGAAATTTCTGATATGAAAAGACTGGCCAGTGGTATCACCGTCGGCAGGATGCGTATACCACTGGGCGTTGTCGGTATGATCTATGAATCCCGGCCCAATGTTACCATTGATGCCGCCGCCCTCTGTCTGAAAGCCGGCAACGGTGTGCTGCTGCGGGGCGGGTCCGAGGCCATTTATTCAAACCTGGCACTGGCACGGATCATGGGACGCGGACTTGAGGAGGCCGGCATTGATGCCGGTGTCGTCCAGGTTATTCCTACTGTGGATCGGCAGGCGGTGAACCATATGCTTGCGCTCGAAGATTTCCTTGATGTCGTCATTCCCAGAGGTGGAGAAGGATTGATCCGTTTTGTTACCGAGAATTCTCGTATTCCCGTGTTAAAGCACTATAAGGGAGTTTGCCACGTCTATGTTGATCAGGATGCGGATGTTGACATGGCCGTGGAGATTGTTGATAATGGCAAAACACAGCGTCCCGGCGTTTGTAATGCGCTGGAAGGGTTGCTTGTGCATCGGGAGATCGCCGCCTCTTTTTTACCTGTTGCCGCCGATAGATTGATCGGCAAGGGAGTTGAATTGCGCGGTTGTCCCCGCTGTTGTTCCCTGGTCAAGACCATAAGCCCGGCCCATGATTCCGACTGGGGTAAGGAATTTTTAGATCTTATTTTGGTCGTCCGCATTGTTGACTCCATGGATGAAGCCATGGGTTACATCGAACAGTACGGGTCAAACCATACGGAAACAATCGTCACCAATTCCTATGCCGACAGTCAACGTTTTCTGCGGGAAGTTGAT
>JALSNT010000478.1 GCA_026986885.1 Desulfobulbaceae bacterium | reverse complement strand
ATACAGTTCCGGTGATCCATCATTATCCAGATCATCGGTCACCTCCGCCCAGGTAACGGTACCCTCTATCCTGCTTTCAACCGGTCCGGGATCAACCCCGGCCCCGGAGAGGTTGATTTTCACTCTGGAATATGCCCCCGCGGTAATACTTGCGACATGGAAAGTAATCCCTCCGGAGGTAAGATCCTGTTCAAATCCTGCGGCGATGGCTTCATGTAAACCGGCCGACACCGACAAGATCAGGCTGCAAAAAATCAGGCTGTAAAAACCTTGAAATTTCCCCATACTGTCCTCCCTTGTAAATTCAGCTTTCCCGTATAGATTTCCCATGCAGCAGGTTGTTGAACCGCATGCGGCCGCTTTCCAGGACATGGAAGAGTACCGGCACCACCAGCAGGGTGAGAAAGGTGCCCACCACCAGCCCGCCGATGGCGACCACGGCCATGGGAGAGAGCCGCTCAATGCCGACCGCCCATTCCCGGGCAATGGGAATCATGCCCACGGCCGAAGCGCCGGCCGTCATCAGGATTGGACGGGTCCGGTGACGAACCGCATCAAGTATTGCCTCCCGCAGATCAAGTCCATTTTTCATGCCTACCTTGGCAAAATCGACCAGTAGGATACCGTTGTTGACAATAATCCCCATCAGCAGGATAAACCCCATAAATGAGGGCATGCACCCATGTTTACCGGCTAACATCATGGCCCAGGCCGCCCCGATAAGGGCAAGCGGCAGACTGATCATGATGGCCAGGGGATCGAGAAAAGATTTAAAGGTGATGGCTAACATCAAAAAGAGAAAGGCAAGGCCCAAGGCCAGGGATTTAGCCAGCCGTTTGAAAGATTCGCCCATCTGCTTAATTTCACCTTCATAACTTATATGATAGCCCCGGGGCAGTGCAAGTCCGGCCAGCGCCTTTTTAACGTTTGCATGGAGATGGGTGACGGCAATATTGCCCCGGTAGCCGAGCACATCGACGGTGGGCAGCAGCCGCTGATGGGTTTCGGCGGTGGGCACATACACGGTTTTCAGGTCAGCCACCGCAGCCAGGGGGATGGTCTTGCCATCCTTTGTTCTGATCGGAATTGCCTGTAATTCTTCCCGGTCCGCCCGTTGTTTGAGCTGAAAGCGCACCCGCACCGGGATGGGATTCTCGCCGGTAATACGCAGCATGCCACCGGATATGCCCCCAACGGCAGCGGCCACCTGATGGGCGACATCAGCAGCATTCAACCCATACAACCTGGCCCTGGCCGGATCGACATCCAGCTTGATCCGGGCCGACATCCCCTGCCAGCTCCGCTGGGTGCCGGTCAAGCCCCGAACTTTCCGCAGACGGGCCATGACCTTATCAGCAAGCCTGTTCAGCACCGAGGTATCCGGGCCGGTAATCATCACATCTACCGTTGATCGAATCGAAGACATTGGGGTTGCCCCAAAAACCGCCACGTTTGAGGCAATGAGACCGGGGATTTTTTTCAGGCGGGCACGAATACCACGGTTGATATCATAGATGGTCCGATGACGATGGAAGCGGTCCACCATGTTCACGGTAACCGTTCCCTGCTGCAGCAGCCGGGAGGCGCCAAATGATTTCACTCCCGGCTCCGCCCCGATCACGGTTGACATATAGAGCATCCATTTTCCGGGCACTTCCGTCTTGATTGCCTTTTCCACCTTTTCGGCAATCGTTTTCATGCCGGCGTCATCAACATTGGGCTGAGCCTCAAAGTCGACCGAAATAACACCGGTGTCCATCAGCGGCATCAGGTCCTTGCCTAACATGGGCATCTGGCGGGCGGAGAAGACAAACAGGCCTGCCATAACCAGCAGCACGAGCAGCCTGTGGGTAAGACCCCAGTCAACCAGGGCGATATAACCCTGGCGCAGCGGATCAAGGACAAAACGTTCAAAAGGACTGAGCAGGCGGGCAATGGGGTCGGGCGCGCCGGGCTTGAGGATCCACGGGACCAGCAGGGGAATAATGGTAACCGAGACGATAAGGGACGAGGCAAGGGAGATAGACAACACCATGGTCAACGATCCCAGCGTGTTTTGCACATAGCCGCCGATGAACATGATCGGGATCAGGACAATAATGGTG
>JALSNT010000477.1 GCA_026986885.1 Desulfobulbaceae bacterium | reverse complement strand
ACAGGGAAAGTAATCTGCTGCTGGCCCTTAGCGAGCAGACCGGCGCCCGCCTTGACCAACTCCAAAAGATGGTACGTATCCAAAAAATGAGCTGGGCGGAAATCGGGCATCATTTCGGCCTGACTCCGGCGGCTGTCGGGAAAAAAATCCTGAGCGGCAACCCCGCAAAATAAGTGCCGGCCGTGTCTAATTCTCTCCACCTGCCTGTCAGCTCCGATGAAACCATTTTTCGATTTCCTGCCGGGTAAAGGTCTTGATCACCGGCCGACCATGCGGGCAATGGGAAAATACCTCACTCTCCTCCATCTGTTGCAGCAACGAGAGCATCTCTTTCGGCTGCAGCGAGTTACCGGCCTTAATCGCCGCCTTACAGGCCATGGAGGCAAAAAGCGCACTCACACTCTCGGGCAACCCTTCCTGACCGCTGCCGCCCCAGGTCTGTAAGGCGGCTAAAATATTGAGCAGAATTTCTTCAGGAGACAACCGGCTGACCAGGGCCGGTACCGCCTTGATGACATAGGTGTTATCCCCGAAATGATCCGCCTGCAGGCCGAGACGACCAATCTCCGGTCCATATTTTTCCAGCAGTTCACACTGCCCGGGCAGCAGCTCAACCGTTACAGGAAACAACAGACTCTGCCGGGGAATATCTCTGCTAAAATATGCCTGTACCAGGCGTCCGTACAGGATACGCTCATGGGCCGCATGCTGGTCAATCACCACTAAGTGTCCCTCCCGTTCACAGAGCAGATACAGATCAAGCAACTGGCCGATAATGGTCAACCCCGAACATGTTTTTTCTTCATCAGACACAGTTGTCGGAGAAAGGGCTGGCGGGCTTACATGCCCAACCCTTTCCCTCTCTTCACCGACAGGTTCATTGGTTACGGCTACAGAGTGACCGGGACTGCGGGGCATACCGGTTACAGTTTCATCCACCGGCAGAAATTCGGGTAAAGCCTGCGGAGGTACGGCCGATGGTTGCAGGCCCACCGTCCGGTTGCCATGCTCCCTGTCCCCGTCCACGGAAAACAGCTCGACACGCATCCCTTCCTGGTATTGTTGAACGGCCGTCCGGGTCACGGTTGCCACAAACCGGTGGACGGCCCGGGGATTACGGAAGCGAATTTCCAGTTTGGCGGGATGCACGTTGACGTCGATTTCAGAGGCCGGCAAGGAGAGGCGAATCACTCCGGCCGGTGTATGCCCCTTCATGAGAAATCCCTGTAAGCCCTCAATAACCGCGTGCCTGAGCATGCGATCATGAACGGCCCTGCCGTTGACAAGCAGGCGCAGACGGGCCGAGGAAGGGGAGACGGACTGGGGCAGGCAGAGAAAACCGTCCAGAGTAAGGCCGTCGTTATTTCCCGCATCGGTGAGCGGCATCACCTTATCCTGATAGCCGAACACCGCCCGCATTCGCTCTTCCAGGCTGTCGGCTGTCGGATAGGCGCAGCGTGTGCGGCCATCCACCTGCAGCTCAAATGCGGTTTCCGGATGGGCCAGTGCCAGATTTTTCACAACCTCTTCAATATGGAAAAGTTCTGTCCGGGCGGATTTAAGAAATTTTTTCCGGGCCGGAATATTGCCGAACAATGTCTTCACCTCAACAACGGTACCCCTGGCGCATCCCTGCTCATGAACAGCATGCAGGGTACCGTAACGGACCTCGGCCCTGGTGCCGATATCACCATCAACCGTGCGGGAAATCAGGGTCAGCCGGGAGACCGAGGCGATACTGGGGATGGCCTCACCCCGAAAGCCGAGGGTGGTGATGGCGGCAAGCTGGCTTTCTTCCTGCAGTTTTGAGGTGGCATGCCGCTCAAGACAGAGCAGGACATCATCCCCGTCCATACCCATACCGTCATCAACCACCCGCAGCAGACGGGTACCGCCGCCCTCCACCTGCACGGTTATCCGTGTGCTGGAGGCATCAAGACTGTTCTCAAGCAGCTCCTTGACAACGGATGCCGGACGTTCAACAACTTCACCGGCTGCTATCTGGTTTGCCAGATGATCGGACAGGATTCGAATACAGGACATGGATACAGGTAATTTACAGTTTACGGTTGATTATTTTTGCTTTACAGTGATTAAAAATATCCGG
>JALSNT010000476.1 GCA_026986885.1 Desulfobulbaceae bacterium | reverse complement strand
TGCCGGCAAGAGAGAGGCTGATGATACCAGGGCCATGCTGGCCGAGGTATGGCGACATTTTAATCCGAATCGTTTTCTTCTATTGGCCGATGGCGGGGATAACCAGAAAATGCTGGCAAAAATGTTACCTTTTATGCAAACCGTCACGATGAAACACGACCGGGCAACAGCCTATGTCTGCAGGGATTTTACCTGCAGGCTGCCGGTGACAGGCGTTAAAGAGCTTGCAGGGCAGCTTGCAGGGAGTCAGGGAAAAAAGAGATGATAATTGTCAGCTACAGGCAGCCGTCGGCAATGTCCGCGGGCAGGGAATGTTTTACGTCATAGATCACGGCAAGCTGACGACACATCCTGGTGAAATCCTCTTTGGCCAGTTCGCCAAACTCCTTATGGGCAACGGCGAGCACCACGCCGTCATAATGGTTAACCGGCAGGTTCTCTATCATGGTAACTCCGTATAACCTTTCTGCTTCGGCCTTGTCGGCCCAGGGATCGAAAACTTCAATGTTGGCGCCATAGCTTTTCAGCTCGTCAATAATGTCCGTTACCCTGGTATTGCGGAGGTCAGGGCAGTTTTCCTTAAAGGTCAAACCCATGATCAGGATGTTGGCATCGGCGACATGGATGCGTTTTTTCAGCATCAGTTTGACGATTTCCGTGGCGATATAGCGGCCCATGTCATCGTTGAGCCGCCTGCCGGCCAGGATCATTTCCGGGTGATAACCCACTTCCTGTGCCTTGTGGGTCAGGTAATAGGGGTCAACGCCGATGCAGTGACCGCCGACAAGGCCGGGACGAAAGGGCAGAAAATTCCACTTGGTGCCTGCGGCCTTGAGCACCTCCAGGGTATCGATTCCCAGACGGTTGAAGATCAGGGCAAGTTCGTTGATGAGGGCAATGTTGACATCGCGCTGGGTGTTTTCAATGACCTTGGCAGCCTCGGCAACCTTGATACTACTCGCTTTGAAGGTCCCGGCTGTGATGATGGTGCCATAAAGATCATTGACGAAATCGGCAATTTCCGGCGTTGAACCCGATGTCACCTTGACAATGGTCGGCAGACGATGTTCATGGTCGCCCGGATTGATTCGTTCCGGACTGTAGCCGGCAAAAAAGTCCTGGTTAAAGGCAAGGCCGGAGACCTCTTCCAGGATGGGAATGCAGACTTCCTCTGTGGCGCCGGGATAGACCGTGGATTCATAGATAACCACGTCTCCTTTTTTGAGCGCCTGGCCAACGGTGCGCGATGCGCCTGCCAGCGGCCGAAGATCGGGCCGTTTGTTGGCGTCAATGGGGGTGGGAACCGCAATGATAAAAACATTGCAGTCGGCAAGGTCGTCAATATCGCTGGTAAATTGGAGGTTTCCAGCCTGCTGCAGTTCCTGCTTGTTCACCTCACGGGTGACATCAATTCCCTTGCGCAGTTCATCTATGCGCTGTTTTTTCAGGTCAAAGCCGGTGGTCGGAATTTTTTTACTGAACTCGACGGCCAGGGGCAGGCCCACGTAACCAAGGCCGATAATTCCAACATGCGAGGACGCTACTTCAGGCATAATGCAACTCCTTGTAAGATATGGATCTATATGATTGTTTGATAAAAAATTTTGTAGGCTGTTGATTGTATGCCGCTTGTTTCGTCGTTATCCTTTTGCAGGGAGAGACCTATGATGAATCTTGATCTATTTTCATTTCGCCCCAAGCTCACTGGTTCCACCGCTCTGCGGTGAACCGTAATCAGCATATAACTTTGCATCCGTCCCAAAGCTTTCCCGCTAAGCAGGTAAGGAAATTTTTACCCTGCCAGTCGCCATATATGAAGGCTTGATAGAATCGCCACAGCCCACAAGGGCGCGGAGCGCCGGGAAAAACGTTCACCGCAGAGCGGTGGAACGAGGATAAACGAGGATAAAAGTTTTATTGGTTGTCATTTATATCCCGGTAGCTTCATCGTCATCCCCTAATGTTGTTGTCGGGGATCCAACTCGTTGCCCGGCCCTTAACGCATCGATCAGACCCTGATTAGACCCCTCGCGCTTGATCCGGCCAGAGCAGAGTATGCAATTGCAGTTGCAGCCTTATCGGTAGATTTGAGGCAAGGATACGTTCGG